>JAEZSJ010000420.1 GCA_023443985.1 Verrucomicrobiota bacterium
GTGTTCGAGTCGGCGCCGTCGACGATGAGCTGCACGGGCGCGGGCTGGCCGGCGTGGAGGCGACGCTCGTAGCCGGCGTCGATCTGGAGGACGGCGGCGGCGCGGGTGGAGTCGATGAGGGCGCGCGCCTCGTCGTCGGTCGAGGGGCGGGCGACGGCGTCGAAGTAGGCGGAGCCGGTGAAGCGGGCGACGAGTTCGCGGCTGGCGGGGGTGTTGTCGCGATCGGCGATGGCGAGCGGCACGTGCCGGACATCGAGCGTGACGGCGTAGCCGAAGATCAACGTCTGGATGACGGGAAGGCCGAAGACGACGATGCGCATGCGCGGGTCGCGGAGGACGGCGCGGAACTCCTTGCGGAGAAGCGTGAGGATGCGTTCCCACATGGCGGGTCAGGAGGCGGGCGTTTCTCGTAGGTCCGATCTGGTCATCTCTTGCCGGGCGCTCCGCCCGCTGGTGGAGGGTAGGGCGAACCGTCCCCGGTGAGCCGCGGCTCGGCGGGGACGCCTCGCCCTACCTACAGACGCGGGAGCGATCGAAATGGATGGATGGTTCACGCTCATGCGAGCCTCCGTTTGGTGCGGGCGATGGCGACGACGAGCATCAGGACGGCGAAGCCGAGCAGGAGCAGCGCGTCGCCCCAGAGGATGGTGACGCCCGTGCCGCGGAGGAACAGGCCCTTCACGAGGGCGACGAAATAGCGCGCGGGCACGATGTAGGTGATGCCGCGCACGACGGCCGGCATGTTCGCGATCGCGAAGGCGAAGCCGGAAAGCAGGAACGCCGGGAGGAACGTGGCGACCATCGCGACCTGGCTGGCGAGCAGTTGCTGGCGTGTGATCGTGCTGATCAGGATGCCCTGCGCGAGCGTGGCGACGATGAACACCGTGCCCACGCCGAAGAGCAGCAGCACGCTGCCGCGCAGCGGTACCGAGAAAAGAAAGACGGCCATCGCCACGGCGATGGCGAAGTCGACGAGTCCGACCACAAGGTACGGCAGGAGTTTTCCCAAGATCAGCTCCGGCGGGCGCACCGGCGTGGAGATGAGCTGCTCCATCGTGCCGGTCTCCCATTCGCGGGCGATGGTGAGCGAGGTGAGCAGCGCGGAGATCAACCCCATGATGACCGCGAGGATGCCGGGCACGATGAAGTTGCGGCTGGCGAGGTCGGGGTTGAACCAGACGCGCGTGCGCAGCTCGAGACCGGTGCCCGGCGTGAGCCCCGTGCGGCGGCGGATCTGGTCGAGCGCGAGCTGCTGGTTGAACCCGAGCGCGATCGCCTGCGTGTAGCCGAGGACGATGCCGGCGGTGTTCGAGTCGGAGCCGTCGACGATCGCCTGCACGGGCGCGGCGCGGCCGGCGTCGAGGTCGCGGGCGAAGTCGGGCCGGATCACGAGCGCCAGCATGGCCTCGCGGGAATCGACGGCGTCTTCGAGTCCGGCATAGGTGTCGACACTGCCACGAAAATCGAAATACGGCGTGCCCGTGAAACGGGCGACGAATTCGCGGCTGCGCGCGGTGCCGCTCTGGTCCCAGACCACGAAGGGCACGCGGTCGACGTCGAGGGTGAGCGCGTAGCCGAAGGCGAGCAGCATGAGCAGCGGGATGCCGACAGCCAGGACCAGGCTGCGCGGGTCGCGGCGGATGTGGAGGGCTTCCTTGCGGGCGATCGCCCAGAGGCGGCGGAGGTTCATCGGCGGAACTCCTGTTGCGCGCCGGCGGCGCGGTCATGCGCCTCGATGAGCGAGACGAACACGTCCTCCAACGTGGGCACGATGCGCTCGACGCGGGCGACGGCGATGCGCTCGGAGGCGAGGGCGGCGCGGATCGCGGCGGCCGCGGTGTCGGCCTCGGCGGCGACGGCGTGCAGGCCCTTGCCGAAGAGCGCCGTCTCCTTCACCACCGGCACGCGGGCGAGTGCGGTCATCGCGTCGTGCGGGCGCTCGCAGTCGATCTCGAGCACGGCGTCGGTCATGTGGCGGGTCTTGAGGTCGCGCGGGCGGCCGAGCGCGATGAGCTCGCCGCGGTAGATGATGCCGAGCCGGTCGCAGTACTCGGACTCCTCCATGTAGTGAGTTGTCACGAACACCGTCACGCCCTGCCCGGCAAGGGTGTAGATGAGGTCCCAGAACTGGCGGCGGCTGTTGGGGTCGACGCCCGAGGTCGGCTCGTCGAGAAAGAGGATGGGCGGCTCGTGGAGCACGGCGCAGCCGAGGGCGAGGCGCTGTTTCCAGCCGCCGGAGAGGGTGGCGGTGCGCGAGCGGCGGTGCCCGGCCAGGCCGGCCATCTCGAGGACCCAGGCCTTGCGGGCGGCCTTCTTCGCGGCGGGGATGCGGTAGATGCCGCTGTAGAAGTCGATGTTCTCCTCGACGGTGAGCTCGTCGTAGAGGGAGAACTTCTGGCTCATGTAGCCGATGCGTTCCTTGATGCGCTCGGTCTGTGTGCGGATGTCGAAGCCGGCCACGCGGCCGGCGCCGCCACTGGGCGCGAGCAGGCCGCAGAGCATGCGGATGGTGGTGGACTTGCCCGCGCCGTTGGGGCCGAGGAAGCCGAAGATCTCGCCGCGCGCGACGGAGAACGAGATGCCGGCGACGGCGCGGAACGCGCCGAAACGTTTCTCGAGATCCTGCACCTCGACGATGGGCTCGGCGTCGGCCGGGCCGGCGGCGGAAACGGGGGTGGGTTCGTGCTTCATGGCGTGGCGGACCGGCGGACTCTGTCACGTATTACGTGACAACCTCCCCGGGGAGTGCGCCCGTGGCGCGCAGGCTGGGCGGGCGAGGTGTTTCGGGCCGGAGCCGGCCGGAGCGCACGCCGGCCGCGAGGGAGACCAATGTCACGTAATACGTGACAAGCCCCCGACCGTTGGCGGGCGGGTGGCGGGGGCCGGTGCGGCTGAAAGGCGGGGGCGGCATGGCGGCGGAAATGGTGGCGTATCATGAACGGCGAGACGACGGCGGCGGGGATTCGGCCGCGCCGTCGGACGGGTGGGCCGGTTGTCCGACCACGGACACGAAGACATCCTCCAGCGAGGGCTCGATCGGGTGGAGCGAGAGCAGTTCGAAACCGGCGGCGGCGACGAGGCGGCGCGTCTCGGCCTCGGCGGCGGCGGGCGCGCGGGTGGCGACATGGACACGGTCGCCGAAGAGGCCGACCGCGGCGGCGGGCAGGTTCTCGCGCAGGAGCGCGGCGGTGCGGCGCGGGGCGGAGGTGCGGACCTCGAGGAGCGTGCCGGGCATGAGGCGCTTCACCTCGTCGGGGGTGCCCAGGCCGAGGAGACGGCCGGCGTGGAGCAGCGCGAGGCGGTTGCAGCGCTCGGCCTCGTCGAGGTACGCGGTGGAGACGAAGAGCGTCACGCCGTCGCGCACGAGCTGGTAGAGGATGCGCCAGAAATCGCGGCGGGAGACGGGATCGACACCGTTGGTCGGCTCGTCGAGGAAGAGCACGCGCGGGGTGTGGATCAGGGCGCAGGCGAGACCGAGCTTCTGTTTCATGCCGCCGGAGAGGTTGCCGGCGAGGCGGTGCTTGAACGGCGTGAGGTTGCTGAAGCCGAGCAGCCGCTCGGTACGCGCGGCGAGGTCGCGGCGCGGCACGCCATAGATGTCGGCGTAGAAGGCGAGGTTCTCGAGGACGGAGAGATCGGGGTAGAGCCCGAAGCGCTGGCTCATGTAGCCGATGTGCTCCTTGAGCGCCACGGAGTCGCGCACGACATCGCAGCCGGCGACCTCGGCGCCCCCCGAAGTGGGCGGGAGGATACCGGTGAGCATGCGCATCGTCGTCGTCTTGCCGGCTCCGTCGGGTCCGACGAGGCCGAAGATCTCGCCCGCGGCCACCTCGAGATCGAGCGCGTCGACGGCCACGAGGGCGCCGAAGGTGCGGCGGAGTTGGCGGGCGCGGATCGCGGGCATGGCCGGAGAGGGCGAACGGCGGAGCGGGGGAGTGTGGTGGTGCCGCGCGAGTCTCAGCGGAGGGTGACATCGGCGGGCATGCCGGGCTTCAACTCGTCCGCGGGGTTCGCCAGGTCGATCTTCACGCGAAAGACGAGCTTCACGCGCTCCTTCTCGGTCTGGACGGTCTTGGGCGTGAACTCCGCCTCGGAGGAGATGAAGCCGACGGTGCCGGGGTAGGTCTTGTCCGGAAACGTGTCGGTGCGCACCTCGGCCGGTTGGCCATGGCGGAGGCGCCCGAGGTCGGTCTGGTTGACATAGGCGCGGACCCAGACAGTGGAGAGATCGGCGGCGGTGACGACGGGCGTGCCGGCGGCGACGAACTCGCCCGGCTCGATGTTGTGGGAGAGGACGACCCCGCCGAAGGGCGCGAGCAGGCGCGTGTTCTCGAGCTGGGTCTCGGCTAGGGCCAACGCTGCGCGGGCGATCCCGACGCGGGCGCGTGCGGCGGCGACGGCATCCTTGCGCGGCCCCTCCTCGGCGAGTTTGAGGCCCTCGGCGGCCTGCTCGGCGCGGGCGAGGGCGACGGCGTGGTTGGCTTCGGCGGTCTCGAGGTCCCGGGCGGCGGAGACATCGCGGCGGCGGAGCTCCTGCTGGCGCGCGAGCTCGAGGTGGGCGCGGTCGCGGTCGGCCTCGGCGCTGCGCAGGGCGGCGCGGGCGGTCGCGATCTCCTGTGGGCGGGAGCCGGCCACGAGATCGGCGAGGGTGGCCTCGGCGGCGGCGAGCTCGGCGGCGCGCAGGGCGACCTGTTCGCGTTGTTCGACATCGTCGAGACGGGCGACGAGCTGGCCGGCGGCGAGGCGTTGGCCTTCCGCGACGAGGCGTTCGGCGACGCGTCCGGGGATCTTGAAGCCGAGCTGGGCGTCGGTGGCCTCGATGTTGCCGGAGAGCCGGAGGGCGGTGTCGGTCGTGGGAGTGCGGCGACAGGCGACCCCGGGGGCGAGCGCGAGCACGGCGAGCAGGCTGGCGGCGGCGACGGGGAGGAGGCGGTCAGCGGGTGGGACCTTTTTCATAGGCTTTGCGGCCGGCGGGGGTGAGGATGCCGTTGAAGACGACAGTGAGCACGCGATCGATGACCTCGTGCGGCGGAAGCCCGTGGCGGTCGAGCGCCGCGGGGCGGAGCAATCCCTGGACGGTGGTGAGCACCATCTCGGAGATGAAGGAGGGGTCGAGTTCGCGGCGAATGAGCCCGGTGGCCGCGCCTTCCGCCAGCAGTCGGCCCCAGATCTGGGGCAAGATCTCGGCGCGAACGGACTCCATGCGGGCGAAGAGCGCGGGGTGGTGGCGCTCGAGATCGCGCAGGAACGCCGGCGAGACCTCGCTCATCTGGCGCACGATGAACGCCATCATGCGGTGGGCGCGATCGAGGACGGGCACGCTCTCATCCTCCGCGAGGGTTCTCATGCCGGTGCGGACTTCCGCGATCTTGGCCTCCAGCAGGTGCGAGACCAGGGCTTCCTTGCCGGGGAAATGGAGGTAGAGCGTCTTCTTGCTCATCCCGAGCTCGCCGGCGAGGTCGTCCATCGTCGTGCGGCTGAAGCCCAGTGCGGTGAAGTGGCGGCGGGCGGCGGCCACGATGCGGGCCACCGCCCCGGGGGCGGGCGGCGGCGGGTGCGCAGGCGGGGCGGCGAGGGTGCGTTTAGCCATAAAAACCGAGGAAACCAATATCGTCTCCCGCGTTTCCATGGCAAGGCGAATCTTTCCCCGGCCGCAGGAGAGCCCAGAGTCTGCGCCTCTGTACATGGATTACAATGACACTCTCCGCCGCGGCGCCGCCCGCGTTGCGAAGGGCCACGGGCGGGCGCGGCCCTCCGGGTTTCCGGTGGGGGGCGGTCCTTGCCTGCTCCGGTCGTCGCCAAACCGGGGAAACAAAAAGGCCGGGCGCGAACGCCCGGCCGGAAA
>JAEZSJ010000005.1 GCA_023443985.1 Verrucomicrobiota bacterium
GGGCTTGAACTCGTGCGAGGTGTAGTACTCGGTGGCCTTGCCGATCACGATGCCGGTGACCAGACCGGTGACGATGGAGCCCCAGATGCCGAGGTAGTTCGGGATCTCGAGGTAGCGAAGAACCACATACGAAAGGACGAAGATGAGGATCGAGCTGAGGTTGATGCCGCGGCCGAGGGCGTTGAGCAGGTCGCGCTGGGTCGAGCCGCTCTTCACACGCACGGCATACATGCCGATGATCGAAAGCACGGTGCCGACGCCGGCGATGATCATCGGGGCGATGACGGACTTGTAGCCGGCCTCCGGGTTCCCCGCCTGCGCGAAGGCGGCGGCGCCGAGGGCGGCGGTCGCAAGCACGGAGCCGACGTACGACTCGTAGAGGTCGGCGCCCATGCCGGCGACGTCGCCCACGTTGTCGCCCACGTTGTCGGCGATGGTGGCGGGGTTGCGCGGGTCGTCCTCGGGAATGCCCGCTTCGACCTTGCCGACGAGATCGGCGCCGACATCGGCGGCCTTGGTGAAGATGCCGCCGCCGACGCGGGCGAAGAGCGCCTGGAGGGAGGCGCCCATGCCGAAGGTGAGCATCGTCGTGGTGATCATGACCAGTTTGTGGGCGGGATCGGGATCGTCGACGAAGTAGGAGAGCGCGACGAACCAGCCGGAGATGTCGAGCAGCGCGAGGCCGACGACGACCAGACCCATCACGGCGCCGGAACGGAAGGCGAGGCGCAGGCCGGCGTCGAGCGACTGGGAGGCGGCGTTGGCGACGCGGGCGGCGGCGTAGGTGGCGGTCTTCATGCCGAAGAAGCCGGCCAGACCGGAGAAGAAGCCGCCGGTGAGGAAGGCGAACGGCACCCATTCGTTCTGGAGCTTGAGGCCGTAGGCGAGCCAGGCGAAGACGATGGTGAGGACGACGAAGAAGATGCCGACGATCTTGTACTGCTGTTTCAGATAGGCCATGGCGCCGGCGCGCACGTGCGCGGCGATCTGGGCCATCTTCTCCGTGCCCTCGGGCGCGGACTTCATTTTTCGGTAGAAGCCCCAGGCGAAGCCCAGGGCGAGCAGGGAGGCGAGCGGGGTGAGCCAGAAAAGCGGATGGTGCTGCATGGCGGGGAAGCGGGTGGAAGGGGGGGCGGGCTCAGGCGACCCAGGTGGTGAGGGCGGAGCGCCACCAGGCGTGGTACTCGTTGTCGAGCTGCTCGCGCGAGGGCATCGGGTAGTAGCGCAGGCCGGTGCGATCGCCGACGTAGAAGCCGCCGAGCACGGTGCGGTAGAGGATCGCCGCGGAGGTCTCACGGGCGACGACCTTGGTGGACTTCGCGTAGCGGTTGCGCAGCTCCTTGAGGCAGTCGCGCAGATGATCAAGATTCGGATACGGGAGATTCGAGGCGTCGCCCCGCTCGGGGTCCAGGGCAAGTGCGTCGAGGCGCAGCTCGGTGAAGACAATCTTCTCGACGGAGACGGGGTTGGCGCGGTTGGTGAGGTGCTCGGCGAACTCCGGTGGGGCGAGCTTGCTGGCGACGCGCGGGGTGACCGGGCAGATCTCCTGGTAGAGGTGGAGGGTCTCGCCGGCGGCCGGCGCGTACGGTGCCGCGTCGAGCCCGAGGACCCGCCCATCATCGGTGGTGAGGTAGAGACGGCCCAGGGCGGAGAGCGGCACGTGCTCGAGCGCCCGGTAGATCGAGAGGTAGCTCGAACGTCGCGGACTGCCGTCCTCGTGAGGGACGCAGCGTTTCTCAGCCTCCTCGAGCCGGAGGTAGTCGCTCGCGAAGGAGGGATCGACCTCGAAGAACATGGCTTGACCGCGCGAGCGCTTCTGGGAGCCGACGGCGTAGTAGTTGCCGAACTCCTCGGGCGCGAGGTGCGAGGCGATGAGGGCCTCGGGGATGACGGACAGGTACAGGTTAACTTTCATTGGGGTAAGAGCTGATGAAGAAAACCGTCGGACTGTGCCGCGGCGGCGGGCCGCGTATGGGGGTCAGTACATGGGGAAGGCCAAGGGGCGGAGCGGGGCCGGACAGAAGAACGGCGCGGCTTCGAGGGCCGCGCCGTTCGAGGTGGTTCAGGACTGCCAGACGACGCCCCGCATGTCACCAGTTTTCAGGAATTGCTGGTGCATGAGGAAGGCGTTGCCGAGCGTCTGCGGGGTGTGGCCGTGCTCGGTGGCGCGGACGTAGCGCATGAGCTGGTCGCGGAAGACCGGGTCGGCGCACTTCTCGACAATGAGGTGGGCGCGCTCGATCGGGTCCTTGCCGCGGAGGTCGGCGACGCCGTGCTCGGTGACAACGACCTGCACGGAGTGCTCGCTGTGGTCCATGTGGGAGACCAGCGGGACGATCGTGGAGATCTTGCCGCCCTTGGCGGAGGACGGGCAGGTGAAGATCGAGATGTAGGCGTTGCGGGTGAAGTCGCCGGAGCCGCCGATGCCGTTCATGAGGTTCGAGCCCATGATGTGGGTCGAGTTCACGTTGCCGAAGATATCGACCTCGATCGCCGTGTTGACGGTGATGATGCCGAGGCGGCGGACGAGCTCGGGGTTGTTCGTGATCTCCTGCGGGCGGAGCAGCACGCGCGGACGGAAGAACTCGAGGTCCTCGTAGAACTTGGACAGCACGTCCTTGCCGATCGTGAGGGAGGTGCCGGTGACGAACTTCACCTTGCCGGCGCGGACGAGCGAGATGACGGAGTCCTGGATGACCTCGGAGAACATCTGGAAGGGCGGAATGTCGTTGTTCTCGCCCAGGGCGCCGAGCACGGCGTTGGCGATGTTGCCCACGCCGGACTGGAGCGGAAGGAACTCGCGCGGCACCCGGCCGACGGCGATCTCGTTGGCGAGGAACTCGGCGACATTCTGTCCGATCTTGCTGGTGACAGCGTCGGCGGGCTCGAAGCCGCCGACCTCGTCGGGGGCGTTGGTCTCGACGACGCCGACGATCTTGGACGGGTCGACCTTCACCGTGGGTGTGCCGATGCGGTCGGAGGGGCGGACGATCGGGATGGGTTGGCGGTGCGGGGGATCGAGGGGCTCGTAGATGTCGTGGAAGCCGCAGAGGCGCGGGGAGTGGAAACGGTTCAGCTCAACGAGGATCTTCTTCGCGCTGCGCAGGAACGTGGGGGCGGCGCCGACGGAGGTGCTGAGGACGATCTGGCCGTCGGGGGTGATGTCGGCGGCCTCGACGATCGCCCAATCGAACTGGCCGAGGAAGCCGCAACGCACCTGCTGCGCGAGGTGCGAGAGGTGCATGTCGAAGAACTTCGTCTTGCCCGCGTTGATACTGTCGCGGAGCGACTTGTTGCTCTGGTACGGGGTGCGCCAGGAGATGGCCTCGGCGCGGGCGAGCTCACCGTCGAGGGAATCGCCGGTGGAGGCGCCGGTGACGACGGCGACCTTGAAGGGCCGGCCGGCCTCGTGCTCCTTGCGGGCACGGGCGGCGAGCGCCTTCGGGATGACTTTGGCGGCGCCGGCGGGAGTGAAGCCGGAGAAACCAATGGTCTCGCCGTTCTTGATGAAGGACGCCGCTTCGTCAGGCGTCAGGATCGGGAACGCTTTATTCATGATAAGTCGGTATCGGTCGGAAAAATTTCGCGGAGCAGCTCGACTTCGTGCGGAGCGAGCGAGCGCAGCCCAACTGGAGATTGGAGCAGGACGCGCCCCTCGGGGTCAACGCCGACGAACGTGCCTGGGCACTTTTCCCCGGAGGGCCGGAGGGTCACCTCGACCGGCGCGTGCCGCCAACAGGGGGCGAGGGCGGCGGCGAGGCTGGCGGTGTCGCCGGTGTCCAGCAGGGTGTGCGTGCGCCGCAGGGCGGCGAGGATGGCGTCGCGCAGGCCCGGTAGCGGGGGCGGCGCGGGGAGGACATCGACGGCCCGGGCGACGGTGCCGGCGAGCTCGGGTGCGGCGGCCTCCGGGCGGTTGGCGTAATTGACCCCGAGGCCGACCACCGCGGCGTCGGGTCGAAATCGCTCCACGAGGATACCGGCGAGCTTCGCGCGACCGACCATGATGTCGTTGGGCCAGCGGAGGCGGTGGCCGGAGAGGCCCAGCGAGGCGAAGGTCTCGCAGAGGGCGAGGCCGGCGGCCAGCGGGAGGAGCGACCAGCGTTCGGCGGCGCCGCCGGTGGGCACGACGGCGGAGAGCCACAGGCCGCCGGCATCGGAGACCCAGTGGCGGTCGTGCCGTCCGCGGCCGGCGGTCTGGGTGCGGGCGGTGACGGCGGTCCAGGCCGCGCAGGTGGCGGCGTGACGGTTGGTCGAGTCGACGGCGGTCAGTTCGCACAGGCGCCAGTCGCCGGCGACGACCGGAAGAGATCCTGGAAAATTGGGGACGACGGGCGCGTTCACGGGGTGAGAAGGCCCGGCCCGCCGAGCACGGCGAAGATGTTCGAGGTGAGCACTACGAACGGGTCCTGGCTGATCCCCATGATCGCGGGGATCGAATCGACCGCGAACAGCACATCGGTGCTGCCGATGACGACGAAGACGAGAACGAAGGGCGTGATGTGGAGCCTGCCGTGGTGGCGGGCGGCGGGTTTCGCCTGCGGGACGACCTGCAACGCTAGCTCGTCGACTCGTCGGTGGAGTCTGGCCAGCGAGCGGATCATGAACACGCACCCAATGCCGAGGATGATGAGAAGAGCGGTCTGGACCGAGATCGGCTGGGCGGTGGGCTCGGCCAAAGCAACGAGCGTGGGCATCATGGGCTCAAGTGCGGCCTGGGGAAGGTGCGGCGGGGGCCCACCCGGCGACTCTGCAGACGTGAACCGCGGCCGGTGTGTGCGGCTTGCGGGATTGAAAAAGGGCGAGGCGGTCGACGACCGCCTCGCCCGGGAGAGACCTGTTGATCAGCCCAGGCGAACCAGGACGGCGCCTTCCTCGACAGCGTCGCCGGCCTTCACGAGCACCTCGGTCACCTTGCCCGCCTGCGGGGCGTAGATGTAGGTGTTCATCTTCATCGCCTCGATGGTGATGAGCGACTGCTCGGCGGTGACGGTGTCGCCGACATTGACCTGCACGGCGACCACCTTGCCCGCGAGCGGGCTGGTCACGATGCCGGGGCCCGAGGGGGCGGCGGCCTTGGGGGCCGGGGCGCTGGGGGCAACAACCGGAGCGGAGACCGGAGCGCTGGCGACGGGAGCGGACGCGGTGGGCGCGCCGGCGTCGAGTGTTTCGACGAGGACTTCGTAGGCTTTGCCTTCGACGGTGATACGGAGCTTTTTCATTCGAGAAGTGGGATTGAGGGAGGAATTAGCGGACTTTGCGAGTGGCGTAGATCGCGCGGCGGCCTTCGGCGGCCCAGGTGCGGTTGTCGTTGGCGCCGGCGATCGAGACGACCTTGGCGGAGCCGCCGAGGGAGGCATGCACCGCCGCGGTGATCACGGCCACGATCTCGGCCGGGACGCGGGCGGGCGCGGCGGCGGGCGCCGGTGCGACGGTGCGGACCGGAGTGTCACCACCACCATAGGACAACGTGAGGTTGCGGCGCGCCTCGAGCAGGAGCCAGACGGCGCCGGCGGCGAGGAAGACGATCAGGAGGATGTTCTTGATCGTCTCCATCGATCCCGCATCGGAGGCCACGGCGACAAAGGCGCCGGAAGCGAGGAAGATACGGGAGATCATAGCGGCATGTTACCGTGCTTCTTCGGCGGGCGGGTCTCGCGTTTCGAGAGCGTGTTGCGCAGCGCCATGGCGAGGACGCCGCGGGTCTGGGAGGGCGAGATCACATCGGTGACCAGGCCGGCGCCGGCCGCCTGGTAGGGCGAGGCGAACTTCTCGCGATAGTCGGCGACGAGCTCGGCCTCCCGCGCCTTCGGGTCGGCAGCTCCGGAGATCTCCTTCTTGAAGAGGATCTTCGCGGCGCCTTCGGCACCCATGACGGCGATCTCGGCGGTCGGCCAGGCGTAGACGGCGTCGGCGCCGAGGTCGCGGCAGCACATCGCGATGTAGGCGCCGCCGTAGGCCTTGCGCATGACGACGGTGACCTTCGGGACGGTGGCGGCAGAGTAGGCGAAGAGCATCTTCGCGCCGTGGCGGATGATGCCGCCGCGCTCCTGCTGCAGGCCGGGGAGGAACCCGCCGGTGTCGACGAGGGTGACGAGCGGGATGTTGAAGCAGTTGCAGGTGCGGATGAACCGCGCGCCCTTGTCGGAGGCGTCGATGTCGAGCGTGCCCGCCTTCTGGGTCGACTGGTTGGCGATGATGCCGACGACGATGCCCTGGATACGGGCGAAGCCGACGATGATGTTCTTCGCGAAATCGCGCTGGACCTCGCAGAAATCGCCGCCGTCGACGATGCGGGCGATCACCTTGGCGGTGTCGAGGGGCTGCTTCGGGTCCTCGGGGACGAGCTTGTTGATCTCGGGATCCTCGGCCATGTCGATCGAGGCCGGCAGCTTGTGCGGCGGATCGATCATGTTGTTCGACGGCAGGTAGGTGAGGACCTTCTTGACGATCTGGAGCGCGTGTTTGTCGTCCTCCGCCACGAAGTGGATGTTGCCGCTGACGGTGGCATGGGCTTCGGCGGTGGCGAACTGGTCGAGCGTGGAGGTCTGGCCGGTGGCCGCCTTGATGACCTCGGGGCCGCAGATGAACATCTGGGCGTTCTTGCGGGTCATGATGAGGAAGTCCGTCAGGGCCGGCGAATACGCGGCGCCGCCGGCGCACGGGCCGGCGATGATCGAGAACTGCGGCACGAGGCCGGAGAGCACGACGTTGCGGAAGAACACCTGCGCGTAGCCGGAGAGCGCGAGCACGCCTTCCTGGATACGGGCGCCGCCCGAGTCGTTGATGCCGATCAGCGGGATTCCGGCCTTGGCGGCGTAGTCCTGGAGATCACAGATCTTCTTGGCGTGCTTGCTGCCGAGCGAGCCGCCGGAGACGAGGAAGTCCTGGCTGAAGGCGGCGACCGGGCGGCCGTCGATGTAGCCGACACCGGAGATGACACCGTCGGCGGGAAGGACCTTGCCCTTCATGCCGAAGTGCTCGCCGGCGTGCTCCACGTGCATGCCGGACTCCTGGAAGGTGCCGGGCTGGAAGAGTTCGAGCAGGCGCTGGCGGGCCGTGAGCAGGCCCTTGGCGTTGCGCTCCTTGATCTTTTCCTCACCGCCGCTGGCCAGAACGGTGTTCCGGCGGCGTTCGAGGGTTTCGAGCATTTTCGCTGAGATCGGCATGGAGAGAATTCTGCGGGTTGGCGGGGTGGGGGTGCAACGCGGTTCAGTGCTTCGCGTCCGGCGCGTCGCAGCAGAACTCGGTGAGCACGCCGTAGGTGGCCTTCGGGTGCAGGAAGGCGACCATCTTGTTGTGTGCGCCGGTGAAGGGCACCTCGTGGATCAGCTGCACGCCGGCGCCCTTGGCCTGCGCGAGCTGGCCGGTGATGTCGGTGGTGCCGAACGCGACGTGGTGGATGCCGCCGTTCGGGTTCTTCTCGAGGAACTTCGCGATCGGGCTGTCGGGCGAGGTGGGCTCGAGCAGCTCGATATTGGTCTCGCCGGCCTGGAAAAAGGCGGTCTTCACCTTCTGCGAGGGAACCTCCTCGCGACCGGTGCACTTCAGACCGAGCGCGGTCTCATAATACTTCGCCGTCTCTTCGATGGACTTCACGGCGATACCCAGGTGGTCGATCTTGGTAATCATGGAAACTTATCTTGCCAAAAGATTTGATTAGGGGGTGTTATCTGAGGACGTGATCGTCAACACTCAACTCTTCGAAAGGAGCCGGAGTATCCCGAAATCGTGGTGCTCGTGCTCCGCATCGTTTGGCGAAGAGCCGTCACTGTTTGTCCGTCGCTTGCTCTGTCGCAAACCGATCACATAAGTCCGGGCCCCTTTTTTTCTCATGAGCGCAAAGTTGGATTCACCCTCCGTGCCGCCTGCCGGTGGCAACGCGATTCCCGATGCCGAGGCGCTTCGCCGCGCCTGGCGCCAGACGGTCGAGAAGGAGCTGCTCGGCGTGCCGTTCGAGAAGAAACTCGTGACGCGCACAGCCGAAGGCATCGACCTTCAGCCGCTGTACCACCGGGGCATGGTCGAGGCCGTGCCGCACCGCGACACGCTGCCCGGCCAGGCCCCCTTCCTCCGCGGCGCCCACGCCCGCGGCGCCAAGGGCGAGTGCGCCTGGCGCATCGCGCAGGCGATTCCGGCCGAGACCGCCGCCGACTTCAACAAGGCGCTGAAGGCCGCCCTCGAGCGCGGCCAGAACGCCGTCCTGTTGCCGCCCGCTTTCGCGGCCGATGCCGCCGCCCTCACCGCGGCGCTCCAGGATATCCATTTCGCCGGTGCACCGGTGCTCGCTCCCGTCGGCGCCTCCGCCGCCGCGATCGAGAAGAACTTCGGCGCCGCGCTGAAGTCCCGCGGTGAACAGTGGTCCGCCCTCCAGGGCGCCGTGACCGCCGACCCGCTCTCCGCGCTCGCCGCCACCGGCAAACTCGGGCTCACGCTCGAAGCCGCCACGGCCGAGCTCGCCGCCTGGACCGCCTTCGCCGCCAAAAACGCCCCGGCCGTGAAGACCGTCGGCGTCGACGCCGGCTTCGTGGTCGAGGGTGGTGGCAATTCCGCCCAGGAACTCGCCGTCGCGATCGCGATGG
>JAEZSJ010000024.1 GCA_023443985.1 Verrucomicrobiota bacterium
GTCACGCACGGGGTTCGCCTCGCTCAGCACCATCGCCGCACCCGCCGACAGTACGCGCGAAACGGGCCACCGAAGACCGCCTCGAGGGTCCTCTCCTCGTGCGGGATCACCGCCCCGTTGATCACGCCGAAGAACAACGCCGGGGCCAACAACAGCCCGACCGCGCCCCAGCCGAGCCATGGCACGAACGCGAGCAACAGCATCCCGAGGTAGATCGGGTTGCGCGAGAACCGGAAGGGCCCGCGTTCGAGGAGACTCGTGGGTTGCCGCAGCGGCAGGATCGTCGTGCGGTGGCGGCGGAACTCGACCGCGGCCCAACCGATCACTCCCAGCGCCAACACGGCGAGTGCGAGGGCGCCCGCGGGCAGGCGAAACCAGGCATGCCGCAACGGCGGCATCATCCGCGTGGCCAACACGGCCGCGCCAATCGCCAGCGCGAGCACGGCAGGCGGCGGAAGTTTCGCGAGCGGGGTGCGCAAGGGTGCCGGGTTCATTGCTCGACCTTGTACGGCAGGGTCAGCTCATCGCCGGGGAGGCCGCGGATGCCCCAGTTGTGCTTCGGCGTCTCGTGGATCGTGATCTCCACGTCCTGCTTCGCGATTCCGAGGTCGCGCTCGAAGCGCTCGAAGATGGAACGGATGAGCAACTTCTTGGCCTCGACCGACCGGCCTTCGAACATGCTGATCTCGATGATCGTGTAGCGCTCGCTGCGATCGGCGGGATGGATGAAGTCCTCGGCGGCCAGCCCGATGAAGCGATGAAAGCGTTTGTCGGCCGGCAACCCGAGCGCGGCGGTCACACATCCGTGCAACACGTCCGAGATCGCCTGCCGCCGGCCGTTGAAGTGTTCCAACCTCGAATACACCAAGATCTGCGCCATGGTCGCGCCAGCCTGCAGGGTCCCGCGCCGTTTTGAAGCGATTTCCGCCGCACGGACGCCCGGAATCCACGAACCCGGGAAACGCGCCATAGGAGGGACGCCTCAACTTCGGCACCCGCGAACCGCGCCGCAGAACCCTGGTCGACCGGGGTCTTCACCCCAGCACCGCGCGAGTTGAACACCCGGTTTTGCAGGCCGGACGTTTACACTAGGAGACGAAAGCCCGCGTCCCCACAAAACCGGCGCCCCCCCACCGCCATGCCACGCTACCGCCATTCCTGTCGCCGCCGTCTCGGAATGACCCTGCTCGAGGTCATGCTGGCCGCGTTTGTCCTCGTGATTGTCTTCGGCGCGGCACTCTCGACCGTGGTGCAGGTCGGCCGGGTCGTCGTCGCCGCCAAGAACCGCACCCGCGCGGTGACGGTGCTGAACCAGAAGCTGGAGGAGATGCGCTCCCTCACCTTCGCCAACCTCTCGAACAGTCTCGGATCGAGCGGCTTCCTCTCCGGCACCGAGACCGACATCGGCTTCACCGGCACCAGCACCGCCGAATTCCGCTGGACGCGCACGGTGGACGCCGCTGCGGACGATGCCTCGGAGAACCTGTTCAAGGTCGTTGTCACCGTCTCATGGATTCAAGGAGGCCAGGAGCGCAGCCTCCGCGCCTACTCGTACTTCTCCCGGGACGGGATCGTCACCGCGGAGTCCGCCGCCACCTGAACCGGAGACCCGCCATGAGACACGACCGCCGCGGCTTCACCCTCACCGAGATCCTCTTTGCGACCACGCTGCTCCTGATGGTCGGGGGGGCGGCGCTGAGCGTGTTCCTGTCGGTGAACCGGTCGATGTACGGCCTCTCCGACACGATCGCGCTCAACGCCCACACGCGCATCACCCTCGAGCGGGTGCTCTGGGATCTGCGGGCCCTGGCGAAGGTCACCCAGGCCGACGCACGCAGCCTCGCCGGCGAGTTCATCGTGCCCGGCAGCGGGGAGACCGCCGCCCTCGCGTATCGTTTCGAGGGCAACCACCTCGTGCGGCAGGTCACCATGCCCGGCCGCCCCGTCGAGACGAAGATCGTCCTCGAGCAACTCCGCACCGAAGGCACCGCGGCATCGCGCTTCAGCTACCGCAACCGCAGCGGCGCGGCGACCAGCACCGCGGCCGAGGTGCGCGCCGTGCGGCTCGAGTTCGCCCCGCTTCCCACCTCGCGCCAAGCCGCGGGGCTCACCACCGGCCAGAACGCCCCGTTCTGGTCCGCCCTCGTCCAACTGCGCAATGCGAACGGCTGACCCCACGCCAAACGGCCGGCGCGGTTCCGCGCTGCTTCTGGTCCTCGTGCTCGGCACCGTGCTGCTGCTCGGGCTCGCCGCGTTGGTGGGCACCGCCGTGACCGAGCACCGCAATTCCGAGCGCACGTTCCTCGCGAGCGCGGCGTTCGCCCTCGCCGAAGCCGGCGTCGACCGCACGACGCGCACGATCCTCGACGACACGTTCGCCGCGGACGCCTCGCCCTGGCGCACCGTCGGCGGCAACTACGTTCGCACCTTCACCGCCGACACCGCCGCCCTCGGCGGCCGCCGCGGCGGCTATCAGGTGGTCGTCGCCCGCAGCGGCACCGTCTACACCGTCTCGTCCAAAGGCTGGGTCGAGAACGTCGGCGCCTCCACCCGTAGCGAGCGCGCAGTCGAGGTGGTGTTCGACCGCCGACTCGCCCCGGCGGGGGCCGCTCAGGGCGCGGGCTGCATCGCCCTCGATCAGTTCCTCGCCGGCAGCACCGCAGATGCCGCCATCAGCACCTCGCAGGTCGGGCCGACCTTCGACAGCTACAGCAGTGAGAACAACGCCGAACCGAGCGCGCTGAACCGCTCCAACAAGACGCTCGTCGGCACCCTCAGCGCCGCCGACGGCGCCCTCAATCTGAGCAACGGCAGCTACTTCTGCACCGTCGGCACCGGTTCGTCCACGGGCAATGCGACACCCGCGGTGAAGACCGCGAAAAACGCCAGCCCGCCCTACGAAACCCTGACCAAGCTCGACGATCCGACCGACACCGTGGAGAATCCCGTCGCCTACAATCCCGGGCTCGTTCGTCACGACCTGAGCATCACAGTGGATCCCGTCATCCCGCCCGACGCGCCCGAAAAGGAGGGCTGGGTCCACACCCTGCCGAAGGACGGATCCAGCCAGCAGCAGTTCAAGTCGTCCGGAAAACTCTCCGACTTCGACCGCGCCTCCCACAAGAAGGAGACGACCGCCGCCCGCGACGGGAATACGTTCTCCATCGGCGCCACCGATGCCGACAAGAACTACGTCGCCGTGAGCGACCTGGGAAACATCAACAAGATCGATGTGACGGGCACGGTCATCCTCGTCGTGGCCCACCAGCCGATCAACGCCAGCAACGGCATCACCGTCAATTTCCGCTCCCCGAACGCGAAGCTCATCCTCTACGCCGGCAGCGGCCTGAGCGGCGTGTTGAAGACAACCCAGCAGATCGGCAGCGCCGTCACCCCGAACTGGGAGGCGAAACGGCTGACCGTCGCCATGCTGCCGGGCAACCACAAGATCAACATGCAGTCGCTCGAGCCCACCGCGATCAACGCGCACGTGACCACCGCCGCGCAAAACCCGACCGCCGGCGGCACGATCACCATGAATTTCGACGACCGCAGCACCTTCGTCGGCCAGATCGTCGCTCCCTACTCCACCGCGCAGCTCAGCGCCACCGGCCAGAAGGGCAAGATGTCCGACTACTGCGGCTCGCTGCTCGCCAAGACCATCTCGATCACCGGCTCGAACGGCTTCGCCTTCCATTACGACCAGCACGCCAACGCCGCCGGCGGCGGCGCCACCACGCCGACGCTGGTCCGGACCACCTGGCGCCAGCTCCTCGCGAACGATCCCGTCTTCGACTGAGCGTCGCGTCACCGCCGTCCGGTTACACTCCCACCGCGAGCACCGCGTCGGCCTTCTCCAGGCTCGCGTCCACCTCGAGCAGGATGTCCGGCAGATCCGTCTCCGGAATCCCGAGCGCGTGCCACACATCCGAAGCGCTCGACTCCGGCCGGTACGCGGTGCCGTGGTGCACCGCGTGCAGGTTGCACACGTAGTCCGCGAGATAGACCATTTGCGCCAGCTGGTCGCCCTCGCCCGAGGGATCGTGGTGCGCCGCCGTCGCCTGCACGAGCGGCTCCGGGAGGTGCCAGTGTTCCAGCAGCCGCGCGCCCACATCGGCGTGGTCGGTGTCGATCATGCGCCGCTCGATCTCGAACAACGGCCGCCCGCTCTCGTGCGCGTTCAGGAGCACCCGGCCGTAGCCCACGCCCAGCGTGCGGTCCAGCACCAGCATGCCGATGTCGTGCAACAGCCCCGCCGCGTGCAGCTCCGGCGCCGGGATCGTGATCCGCCGCGCCCGGTGATGCAGGATCTGCGTCGCCTGCGCCACCGCGAGGCAGTGCCGCCAATACTGGCGGTGGGAGAACTGCATCGGCCGCAGCGTCCGCATCAACGAGAGTGCGTACACCACATCGCGCACCCCATCGATCCCGATGCGGATCACGGCCTCGGCGATCGATTTCACGCCCTTGCCGCGGTAGTAGACCGAGTTCGCCAGCCGCAACACCCGGGCCGATACCGTCGAGTCGAGCATCGCCACCTCGGCGAGCTGTTCGGCCATCACCCAGTCGGTGTGCAACAACTGCGACAGCCGCAGCACGACCTCCGGCGCCGCCGGAAAGCCCACGGCGTCGAGCTGTTGGATGTACTCGTCGGTGGCGCTCATCTCGGCGACCTCTTATCGGCCTCCGGCCCGGAAACCCAAGCTTCCGGCGGTAACAGTGCTGTGAATCCCGCCCCCGGCAACCGGCGGAGCGGGGTTCGGGAGGGAGGCGTGATGAGCTGGCAAACAGCCGTGGGAAGGCCCGCCGCGCGTCTCCGCTCCGTTCCCGTTTTCCAGTTTCTCACATTCCTCGTCCGTCCCCTCGCCGCTCTCACGAGCGGCGGCACACAGCGATGTGCCTCGTTGTTGCCCATACCTTTCGTGTCCACCGCTTCCGTCTCCTGAGTTCGCGTGGTCCAGCGTCGCCGTCTCCAGATCGATTCTCCGCTCCTTTCTTCCGTTCCAGTTTTCCACATCCACCATTCCGCCTCCTCGCTCCTCCACCCGCCGCCGCACGTTTCGCGCTTCCCCGCCGGCGCGCTTTGCGGGACAACGTTCCCCCGACCTCATGGACCACGCGCCGCACCATCGCCGCGAGGAGCCGCCCGCCTGGCGGCTCGATTTCCCGCCGGAGCTGCCGATCACGGCGCGCCGCGAGGAGATCGTGCGCGCGATCCGCGAGCACCCGGTCGTGATCCTCTCGGGCGAGACCGGCTCGGGCAAAACCACGCAGCTGCCGAAATTCTGCCTCGAGGCCGGCCGCGGGCGCCACGGCCGCATCGCCTGCACGCAGCCGCGACGCGTGGCCGCGCTCTCCGTCTCGCGCCGCGTGGCCGAGGAGCTCGGCGTGCCCTGGGGCCGCGAGGTGGGCTGCAAGATCCGCTTCAACGACCAGACCTCGCGCCAGACCGTCGTGAAGTTCCTCACCGACGGCATGCTGCTCGCCGAGGCCCAGGCCGACCGCGACCTGCGCGGCTACGACACCATCATCGTCGACGAGGCGCACGAGCGTTCGCTCAACATCGATTTCCTCCTCGGCCACCTCAACCGCCTGCGCCACCGCCGGCCCGACCTGCGCATCGTCGTCACCTCCGCCACGATCGACACGCAGAAGTTCGCCGCAGCCTTCGGCGGCGCGCCGATCATCGAGGTGAGCGGCCGTACCTATCCCGTGGAGACGATCTACGCGCCGCTCGACGAGCTGCGCGAGGAGTCGGGGGAGTTCACCGTGGTCGACGCCGCGGTGGCGGCCGTCGACCGCATCTGCGCGCAGTCGCGCGGCGGCGACATCCTCGTCTTCATGCCGGGCGAGCGCGAGATCCGCGACACCGCCGAGGACCTGGAGAAACGCGAACTCGGTCGCGTGCAGATCCTGCCGCTCTTCAGCCGCCTCTCCGCCGCCGACCAGCAACGCGTCTTCGCCGCGTGCCCGGCCCGCAAGATCATCGTCGCCACCAACGTCGCCGAGACCTCGCTCACCATCCCCGGCATCAAGTTCGTCGTCGACAGCGGCCTCGCGCGCCTGAGCCGCTACGTCGCGCGCACGCGCACCAAGCGCCTGCCGATCGAGCCGGTCTCGCAGAGCAGCGCCAACCAGCGCGCCGGCCGCGCCGGCCGCGTGTCCGAGGGCGTGTGCATCCGCCTCTACGCCGAGGACGACTTCGCGCGCCGTCCGCTCTTCACCCAGCCCGAGCTCCAGCGCGCCAACCTCGCCGAGGTCATCCTGCGTCTGCTCGCCGCGCGTCTTGGCGAGATCGAGACATTCCCCTTCATCGACCCGCCCGCGCCGGCTGCGATCACCGCCGGCTACGCGTTGCTCGAGGAACTCGGCGCGCTCGAACCGGCCGTTGCCGGTCTGCCGCGCCGCCTCTCGCCGCTCGGCCGCGAGCTGGCGAAGCTGCCTGTCGACCCGACCGTCGGCCGCATGCTCCTGCGCGCGCGCGACGAGCGGGCCCTGCGCGAGGTGCTCGTGATCGCCGCCGCGCTGAGCATCCAGGACCCACGCGAACGCCCGACCGACGAGGAGGCCGCGGCCGATGCCGCCCACCGCAAGTTCGTCCACCCCGAGTCCGACTTCCTCACGCTGCTCAACATCTGGGACGCCTACCACGAGGAGGCGCACAAGCTCTCGCTCGGCCGCCTCAAGAAATTCTGCCGCGCGCACTACCTGAACTTCAACCGCATGCGCGAGTGGTTCGATGTGCACGCGCAGCTCTCCGCCTCCGTCGACGAGCTGGACACCGATGAGTGGCAGGTGCCGCGCGACGAGGCCGACTCCGCCGAGGATGCGGCCGAACAGGCAGGTGAGAGGTCATCGGTCATAGGTGAGAGGAAACAGTCCGCCCCATCACCCATCACCAATCACCCATCACCCCGCCGCCGCGGCGAAGCCGCGGTGGACGACTGGCGCTACGGCGGCGAACGTTACCGCGCCGTGCACCGCGCGCTGCTCAGCGGCCTGCTCGCCAACGTCGCCCGGCGCGACGAGGGCAACCACTTCAACGCCACCAGCAGCCGCAAGGTCTTCGTCTTCCCCGGCTCCACGCTCTTCATCCGCTCCGAGAAGCGCGCGCAGAAGCAGCAGCCGCCCACCGCGAAGGGCGGCGCGAAACCCGTCAAAGATCTCTGGATTCTCGCCGCCGAAATCGTCGAGACCACTCGGCTCTACGCCCGCACCTGCGCGCGACTCGACGCGCTCTGGCTGCTCGACCTCGGCGAGCACATCCTCAAGCGCAGCTACGGCGAACCCGACTGGCATGTCGACGCCGGCCGCGTGCTCATGCGCGAGCGCACGCTCCTCCACGGCCTCGAGGTGCAAAACCGCCACATCGACTACGGCCGCATCGACCCGGAGCGCGCCACCGAGATCTTCATCCGCGGCGCGCTCGTGGCCGACACGCTGGAGACGCCCACGCTGCCGTTCCTCGAGCACAACCGCCGCCTGCGCGACAAGGTCGCCACGATCCAGACCCAAGTCCGCTCGCGCCACTGGCTCTCGCTCGAGGAAGCCGCGTACGACTTCTACGCCCGGCATCTCGCCCGCGCCGCCGTCTCCTCGGTACAAGATCTCCAGCGCGAGTGGAAGAAACACGCCGCCGCCGAGCCGCGCTGGCTGCGCATGGAGGAGCAGGACCTGCTCGGCGCACTGGAGGATTTCGACCCGAAGTGGTTCCCCGACAAGGTGCAGCTCGCCAACAGCGCACTCCCGCTCGACTACACCTACAAACCCGGCGCCGAGGAAGACGGCATCACGCTCCGCCTCCCCTACCGCCAGGCGAAGCTCCTCCAGCCCGCGCTGCTCGACTGGCTCGTGCCCGGCCACCTCGAGGAAAAGGTCACCGCGCTGCTCCGCGCGCTCCCGAAGGCCGCGCGCATCCAGCTCCAGCCTTTGGAGACGACCGCGAAGGTCATCGCCAGCGACCTGAAGGCCGACGGCCGCCCGCTCGCCGAGGTGCTCGCCGACCACCTCGCGAAGCACTTCCAGATCGCCCTCTCCGCGGCGGATTTCCACGTCGACGAGTTGCCCGTCCACCTGCGCGTACGCGTCGAGGTTGTCGACAACAACGGCAAGCCGCTCGCCGCCGGCCGCGAGCTCGCCGCGGTGAAGACCGCGCTGGCCGAGCACGAGAAGACGCTCGTCCAGCAGCCCGACGACACCATCGCCGTCGCTTGGCGGCGCGCCCGGGCGCAGCACGAACGGGCCGATCTGACCGACTGGACGTTCGGCGACTTGCCGCCGCGGGTCGTGATTGCCGAATCGGCCGGCGTGCCGGTGTGCGCGTTCCCGGGACTCGTCGCCACTGGCCAAGCACAGGCCGCGCTGCGGCTGTTCACCGTCGAGGCCGAAGCCCGCGCCGCGACGCCCGCCGGCGTGGCCGCGCTCGTCGAGGCGCAGCTCTCGAAGGAACTCGCGTGGCTGGAGCGCGACTTGCGCGACCTGCGCGAACTCGGCCCCGCCGCGGTCGCACTCATGCCGATGGAGCAGTGGCAGAGCGAGGCGTTCGCCTGCATCCGCACGTGGATCTGCCAGCAGCCCGTGAGCCCGCTCACGCGCGACGCGTTCGTGGTGCGCGTCGCCGCCGCGCGGGAAACGCTCAAGGGCATCGTCTGGAAACTCATCGACCCGCTGCGCGAGGCGCTCGCGCTGCGCACCACGCTGCTCACGCACCCGCAGCCCTACGGCGGTATGGAGGCGGACCTCGCGGCGCTCATCGGCCCCGGTTTCCTCGTCCGTACACCGTGGACACAGCTCCCGCACCTGCCGCGCTACCTGAAGGCCATGAAGGCCCGCGCCGACCGCTGGCGCCAGGATCCCGGCAAGGACCACCGCCGCGCGCTGCAGGTTGCGCCGTGGGCGAAGACCGTGCTCGAGCTTTCAAAGGGTTTCCCGCGCAACGCCGAGCACGCCCGCCGGCTGGACGAGCTGCGCTGGCTCGTCGAGGAGTACCGCGTGAGCGTCTTCGCGCAGGAGCTCGGCACGGCGCAGCCCGTTTCCGAGAAGAAGCTCGAGCAGAAGCTCGGCGAGATCCGCACGGCCGCGGCGCTGGTCGGCGGTTTGCCGCCGCCCCCGCCGCCGGTCGCCAAGCCGCTCGCGCCCGCCGCGAGCAGCCCGTTGCCCTCGGCGATCGCGCCCACGAAGCCCACCAAGCTCAGCAGCTTCGGCGACCTCGGCCGGCTGTTGGGACGCTGACGCGCCCCGGAATGGTGCGGTGTGCAGAAAAATGCAGGATTTGCGCGAAAACGGACGCGGCCCGGCCGGTGCGACCGCCGGCTCGCCGGTGAGGCCCCGCTGGCACGGCCGCTGCTAAAACCCAAGCACCCGTGCAAACGGGTTTGGGGTAACATGGATGTTTCGCCGCGAGGCGAAGCAAGACAACGATGGGCCCGGCGTTAAGGGGTTTTCGCCGGGCCCTTTGTGTCTTCCACCGGGCGGCGAGCGGCTCGCGCCGGGGCGTTTGTCTCAGGCCGCGGCGACGGTCGGCAGCGGCGAGGTCAGCGCGTCGATGAAACGTTTCATCGCCGGCGTGAGCACGCGGCCTTTCCGGTGCAGGATCGCGAGCGGACGGCTGAACGCCCGGCCCTTGAACGTGATCGCCTTGAGCGTGCCCTGCGCGCACTCCTGCAGCACCGTCGCCTGGGGCACCACCGCCACGCCGGCGTCGATCTCCACCGCGCGTTTCACCGTCTCGATGTTGTCGAACTCCATCACCGTCTCGATCTCCAGCCGGTGGTCGCGGAGGATGGTGTCGACCGCCTTCCGGGTCGGGATGTCCGGGTCGAAACCGATGAACTTGTGCCCCGTCAGCTGCTTCATGTCGATCTGGTCGAGCTTCGCGAGCGGGTGCTGCGGGTGTGCGATGAGGACGAGCTGGTCCTCGCGGAACGGGATGATCTCGACCTGCCGCACCTTCTGCGGGAACGCCACCAGGCCGAAGTCGACGGAGTTGTGGAGGATGTCCTCGTAGACGAGGTTCGAGCGACGGTACTCCACGCGGCAGTTCACCGCCGGATAGGTCTGCAGGAAGGACTTGATGTACGGCGGCAGCTCGTGGAGCCCGATCGAGTAGATGGTCGAGATCCGGATCGTGCCGGAGATGATCTTCTTCATCTCCAACAGCTCGCTCTGGAGCTTCTCAAAATGGTTGAGAATGTCCTTCGCGCTCTCGTAGACGCGCTGCCCCTCTCGGGTGAGCTGGAACTGTTTCTGGCTGCGGTCGATGAGCAACGCCTTGAACTGGCGCTCCATCGAACGCGCCTGCTGACTCACGGCCGATTGCGTGATTCCGTTCAGCTTGGCAGCCTTGGAGAAGCTCTTTGTTTCGACCAGATCTGCGAAAATCTTGAAGTTCTCAATTTGCATCGCGCTGGAGAGTTATGGCGTCGATAATGGCCACTAATAAATACGCAATCCCCGAGTAGGCTCGGTTATGTCGAATCTCGCCGCCACCTTCGCCCACGGTCTGCCCCGGGTTCGCGCCCGGATTGAGGCCGCCGCACGCTCGGCCGGCCGCGATCCGGCCACCATCCGGCTGCTCCCGGTCACCAAGAACCATCCGGCCGAAGCCGTCGCGCTCGCGGTGACCGCCGGCCTCGACACAGTCGGCGAAAACCGCGTCCAGGAGGCGGTCGCGAAACAGGCCGACTGCGCCGCCGCCGGCGTGCGCGCGCGCTGGGAGCTGATCGGGCATCTCCAGTCGAACAAGGCCCGGCTGGCCGCCCGCCACTTCGACCGCGTCCAGAGCGTCGAGAGCACCAAGCTGCTCGATCTGCTCGACCGCGAAGCCGCCGCAGCGGGCCGGCTCCTGCCCGTGCTGCTCCAGATCAACGCGGGCAACGACCCGGCCAAGTTCGGTGCCGAGCCCGCCGACGCCCCCGGCCTCCTCGAACACGCCCTCGGCCGGCGCGCCCTCCACGTCGAAGGCCTCATGACGATCGCGCCGCTCTCCGATGATCCCGAGATCGCGTGCCGCACCTTCGCCAACCTCCG
>JAEZSJ010000105.1 GCA_023443985.1 Verrucomicrobiota bacterium
CGATCGCTCCGGAGCTCATGATCATGGCCTCCGCCTGGCCCGCGCCGGCAACGGAGTGCCCAATTTGTGGATTCGAGTCCGCGCCCGCCTCGACGGAAGGTGGCGACGTGGCGGCGGCGAGCGCTCCCGCGCTTCCGACGGAAACCGGGCCGGCGACCGCAGCATTGCCGTCGCTCCCCTCCGGAGGGGGCGGGTCGCCTCCCGCGCCCGGCGGTATTGAAGGCGGCATGATGGCGGAGGCGGACCTTGCCCAGCCAGCGGCCCCCGCGGCTGCGGCAGATGTTCCGGCGCCGGGAGCGGTGGCCGAGGAGCCGATCGCATCGGCGTCCGTCGTGCCGAGGGCGGCCGTACCGCCGGAGACTGGCACGGAGGCGGGCGCGCGCATGGCGGCGCCCGTCGAGTTCGCCCGGGCCGAGACGCTCGCATCCGCACTGCAGGACGCGACCGGGAGCACCGAGCGGGAGCCGAACGCGCTGCAGGGCAAGACGGCCGTGATCGCCACTGCCGCGAGAATGGCCGCGCGGGGTGAGGACTCCGGGACGGGCGCCGGTACGATGGCCGAGTCTGCGGCGTCGACATCCCGGAGCCCCGTCGCGGCGGTGCGTACTCTGACCCAAGTGCTCGGCACGAACGCCCCCGCGGTCGGCCCGACCGGGCCGGCATCCACGCCAGCAGCGCAGACTTCGGCCGAAGCCTTGGCCGGCGCGCCGGCGGCCGACACCCCAGCGATCGCTGGTCCCGGCATCGCATCGGGCGCAGAAGGGGAGGCCTCGAACTCGGCCGGAGGCCGGCGCGAGCGGCCGGAATTTCTTGCCGGGGGCAAGCTCCGGGAGGGCGGAAGTGCGGTCGCCACGGGGCTCGTGGCGCACGGAAAAAAGGCGGTAGCCGTTGAGAATCAGCGAGTCCCGGGCGACGGCTTCAGTCTTGGCACGGGCATTGCGAAAGAGGTCCAAACCATGCCTGCGCACCCGCCGGTTTTGCCGCCTTCCTCCGCTGCCCTCGATCTTGTCGAGCCGGCCGTGGTCGGCGTCTCCGCCGCCCAGAGCGCCGCGTCGGCCGCGATGAAGTCGCCGGCTGAGCTGACAGCGCTGCGTTCGCACGCGGTGGAGTTGGTGCACGAGACCATG
The DNA here is from genome assembly GCA_023443985.1 of Verrucomicrobiota bacterium. Lineage (GTDB taxonomy): Bacteria > Verrucomicrobiota > Verrucomicrobiia > Opitutales > Opitutaceae > CAJCBL01. Next base: position 1,128 of record JAEZSJ010000105.1, read on the forward strand.
GAGCAGGCGGAGCGAGCCCAAGCCGCGGGACGCAACCACGTCGAGTTGCGGCTGCCCGGCGCCGACGGGGACCTGCGGGTGCACTTCAATTGGCGCGACGGTGCGCTGCACACGAAGTTCGTGACCCAGGACAAGGACTTGGAGCACGCCCTCTCCCGCGAGTGGGAGATCGCCGCGCCGAAGCTTGCCGCGCGCGGGCTGAAACTCGGCGAGACCAGTTTCGAGAATCGTGAGCAGTCCAGCCAGTCCGGAGCGCAGAACGCGTCCCATTTCGAGCAGCAGCGGCACTCGCGCGGCCAGGGCCAGCCCGGCTCCGAGCAGACGCCCGAGTTCACGCTGCGGCCCTCCGCTTTGTCCCGCCCCACGGCTTCGGCCCGACGTACCGCGAGTCCCGCGGCGGCGGCCGCTGTCGCCCGTGGCCAATCCGCCCCCACCGAGACGCGCGGGTTGCGCGCCTGGGCCTAACCCCACCGACCATGAGCGACGTTTCCTCCGTATCCCGCCTGCCCACCGCCAGCGATCCGGCGTTGGCGACGAAGTTGTCCCAGTTTCCCGGGCTCGACCGCGAGGTGAAGACCACGCTCGACCAGGCCGACTTCCTGAAGCTGTTGTCGACCCAGCTCGCGAACCAGAACCCGCTCGAGCCCCAGACCGACACGCAGATGGTGGCGCAGATGGCCACCTTCTCCTCGGTCGAGCAGATGGGCGATCTCGTGACCTCCCTCAAGTCGTTCATCGTGGCCCAGGACTTCGCCAGCGCGCAGAGCATGCTCGGCAAATACGTGACCGTCACGACCGAGACCCCTTCGCACGACGCCGAGGGCAACCCGACCACGGTGAAGACCAACACCTCCGGCATCGTGTCCTCGGTCGGCTATGACGAGCACGGTGTCTCCATCATCAGGATCGGCGACAAGACCTTCAGCCCCTCGGAAGTCACCGAGGTGCTGAACGAGGCGCCAGTCGCCACCGCATCCACCTGAACGGCCGCCCGCGCGGCACCACTTTCACACAAACAACCCCAACAGAGGAAACACCATGATCGGTTCACTGACCTCCGGCGTGCAGGCGATGTCTTCGTTCGTCAAAGGCATCGAAGTCATCGGCAACAACATCTCGAACATCAACACCGTGGGGTTCAAGGGCGCCACCACCCGTTTTCAGGATACGTTCTCGAACACCCTCCAACGCGGCACCGGCAACACCGGTCTCGGCTCGAACAGCGTCACCCAGCAGATCGGTACGGGCAGCAAGATCGCCACGATCAAGACCCAGTTCTCCCAGGGCTCGCTCCAGACCACCGGCGGTCTCTCCGACCTCGGCATCTCCGGCGAGGGCTTCTTCCGCGTCCGCGACACGCTGCAGGGTCTCGAGTACGTGACCCGCGCGGGCGACTTCCGCGTGGACGATCAGGGCTATCTGGTGACCAACACCGGCTTCCGCGTGCAGGGGCTGGGCCTGGCGGCGGACAGCGTCGACAGCGACGGCAACGGCGTGCCCGACGGCGACTTCACCGTCAGCTCCACGCTCGATTTCGCGAATCTGCGCGACATCCGCATCGACTACCGCAACACCGCGGCCGACGCCCCCCGCATGGAGACGTTCCAGATCGATCAGGGTGGTAACGTGAACATCTTCCTCAGCGACGGCACCTCGATGGTGCGCGGCAAGGTGCTGCTCCAGCGCTTCCAGGACACCGGCGCGCTGGTGAAGGAGGGCGACAACCTCTTCAGCGGCATCGCCGACGCCGGTCCGACCGAGCCCTGGCCGGCCTCCCGCGCTCCCGGCGACACGGAAGCCGCCTTCGACTCGCCCACCGACTATCAGGCACTGTCCGCCGCCCAGAACGGCAATGGCCGCATCATCTCCGGCTCGATCGAGATGTCCAACGTCGACCTCACCAGCGAGTTCGCGAGCATGATCACCACGCAGCGCGCCTTCCAAGCCGCCTCCAAGCTGATCACCACCTCCGACGAGATCCTCCAGGACATCGTCAACCTCAAGCGGTAACCTTCCTCTCCGCCCATGAGCGCCGAAAAGAACGACAAACCCGAGGCGGCCGCCGCCCCCGCGGCCGTTGCGGCGGAAGGCGCCGCCCCGAAGGGGGGCATCATGGGCTTCCTGCCGTTGATCATCGCGCTCGTCCTGGCACCGGTGATCTCCTGGGTGGTGGCCGAGTTTGTCCTGCTCCCGCGGTTTCAGGCCCAGCTTGTCGCCGCCTCGGGCGGCGCGGCCGTCGCGGCGGAAGGCGAGCATGCGACCGCCGCCGCGGAGTCCAAGCCGGAACCTAAGACGGAACCCAAGAAGGCCGAGGCCGGGAAGAAGCCCGCGCACGGGAGCGCCGCTCCGGGCACGGAGGGACCGGGCAGCTACCGGTTCGAGAACATCGTGGTGAATCTTTCCGGCACGATGGGCACCCGCTATCTGAAGGCGTCGTTCCTTGTCACCGGGAAGGAGAACCTCCGCGAGCTCTTCGAGGAGCGGCAGCCCCAGCTGCTCGACGCCACCCTCAACAGCCTCGGCTCGCTCACCTTGGCCGACCTCGAGGAGGTCGGCTCCCGCAACCTCATCCGCGCCCGCCTGATCGCCGCCTACAACGAGGTGATCGGGGTGCGGGTCGTCGACCAGATCTACTTCTCCGATTTCGTGGTCCAGTGACCCCGCGACCGGAGCCGTCCACCCGCTTTCGCCGTGTCCGACGAGAAACCCAAGACCCCGTCCGAGATTCTCGACCAGTCCGAGATCGACAGGCTGCTGGCCGAGACGCTGAAGGCGCCGGAATACAAGGTGTTCCGGCACGACGGCAGCCAGTTCACCACGCTCGAAGGGCTGAAGATCGACGCGTACGACTTCCGCAACCCCGTCTTCCTGACCGAGGTCGAGCTGCGCCGGCTGCGCATGTTGCACGAGGATTTCATCCGCTACCTCAGCGCGCGCCTGTCGCTGTTCCTGCGGATGGAGTTCTCGCTCAAGATGGCCCGGCTCACGACGCTCACCTACGAAAAGTTCACCGAGAGCCTGCCGAGCCCCACGCACATCTCGCTCTTCAAGGCCGAGCCGCTCCTGGGCGTGGGTATCATCGATGTGAATCCGCGCCTCGCGCTCACGATTGCCGACCGCATGCTCGGCGGCCGTGGCCATTCGATCAAGGCCGAGCGCTACCTGACGGAGATCGAGGTCGCGCTCATCGAGGACGTGCTGATGATCCTCCTCGAGGAATGGTGCAACCAGTGGCGCACGGAGCAGGAGCTCCGGCCGCTCATCATCGGGCATGAAAACAGCGGCCGTTTCCTCCAGACTTCGCCGAAGAACGCGATCGTGCTCGTCCTCGCGCTCGAGGCCGCCCTGGGCGACTGCTCCGAGCAGATCCAGATCGGCGTGCCGTACTACACCATCGAGCCGGTGGTGAAGAAGATGCAGGCACGCCGCCAGAAGGAGACCGAGATCTCGCAGATCGAAAAGAAGGCCGCCTGGCTCGCCTCGTACGACGGCATCACCGTGCCCGTGCGGGCGGAGTGGGAGGCCTTCGAGCTCACCGCCCGCGAGATCTCGCTGCTGCGGGTGGGCGACGTGATCGAGCTCCCGCGCGACATCATCGAGAAGACCAGTGTCTCGCTCGCGGGCACGACCAAGTTTGTCGGTCGCGCGGGCCAGGAGGACGGCAAGGTCGCCGTCGAGCTCACCGGCCGCATCGAGGCCCTCGAAAACGAAAAGAACCGCTGACCCCCTTTCCCCATGGAAGACCGCAATCTCGACATCCTCCTCGACGTGAAGGTGAAGATCACCGTGCAGCTCGGCAGCAGCCAGTTGCCGATGCGCGAGGTGATGGAGCTCCAACCCGGTTCGGTCATCCAGCTCAACCAACTGGCCAACGACCCGGTCGGACTCTACGTCAACGACAAGCTCATCGCGTACGGCGAAGTCGTCGTCGTCGAGGACAACTTCGGCATCAAGATCACCGAGCTCGTGGGCGCCGCCCGCTAACCACGCCACGGGGCCGCCCGCGGCCGTTCCTCCCCTCAATCCCGGTTTGCCCCTTCCGCTCCCGATGCTCCGCCGCTCCCTGATTCTCCTGCTCGCGCTCGGCGCGTTGCTCGTTCTTCCCGCCCACGCGGAGTCCACGCCGGCCACGCTCGGCGCCGATGGCGTGATCTACCCGCGCAACTCGCCCGAAGCCCGCGCCCGGGTGACCGAGGGCAGCGGCTTCTCGCTGTGGAGCGTGCTGGGGCTGGTCGCGGTGCTCGGCGGCGCCGGGTTCTATCTGCTCCGGCGCAACCAGGCCGGCACGCGCGGCGGCATCGCCGTCCACCAGCGTCTCGGAATTGAGGAGACGCGTTCCCTCGGCAACAAACAATATCTGGCGGTGGCGACCTACGGTGAGCGCAGGCTGTTGCTCGCCGTCTGCCCCGGTCGGGTGGACCTGCTCTGCCGGCTCGACGGCGAGGAGACTCCCGCCGCGAGTCGACCGTCCGCCCGCGAGGCGGTGGCGGAGTAGGGCACGGACCCGTTTCCCACGGCCCCTCGCGGCGGCGAGCGGCGCCGTTCCCGGCCTGCGGACGCAAAAAAGCCGGCCCGCTTGTGCGGCACCGGCTTTCGGGGAAAACGAACGGGGCGAACTCAGGCGCGGCCCATGTAGGCGCCGTTCTCGGTGCTGATCTTGATCGTCTCGCCTTCCTTGATGAAGAGCGGGACCTGCACCACGAGACCGGTCTCGAGCTTGGCCGGCTTCTGGACGTTGCTGGCGGTGTCGCCCTTCACGCCTTCGGCGGACTCGATGATCTTGAGGGTGACCGCGCTCGGCAGCGAGACGGTGATCGGCGAGTCGTCGACGAAGAGCACCTCGACCTTGCCGCCCGGGATGATGTAGTTCTTGGCGTCGCCGATGAGTTCCTCGGAGAGCTCGAACTGCTCGAACGAGGTCGGGTTCATGAAGCAGTAGGTGTCGCGCTCCACGTAGCTCAGCTCGAGGGTCTGGCGGTCGGTGGTGAGGACCTCGACCGGCTCCGTCGAGTTGAAGCGCTGGTCGCCGGAGCGTCCGGTGCGGAGGTTGCGAAGCTTGGCCTGCACGAAGGCGCGCAGGTTGCCCGGGGTGCGATGCATGACCTCCATGACGAGGCACTTCTCACCGTTGAAATTGATCACTTGGCCTTTGCGGAGGTCGTTCGCTTGCATGACGGGGGACGGACGGAGCTGAGTTGAGAAAAGGTTGCCGAGTAAGGGGGGCCTCGGGCCGCTGTCAACCCGCCAGTCGCTCGGCGGTGCGGCGGTGGTCGGAGGGCACGCCCGTCGCGCCCCGCCGAGGCGTCCGAGCTAAGTTCTTGCCAGTCTCAGCCGCGAGCGGAGACTTGGACGCTTTCTTGATGAAACAACGCACCCTGCTGCGCGAGGTCACCACCAAGGGAGCCGGTCTTCACACCGGTGACATGGTGCGCCTCACCCTGAAGCCCGCGCCCGTCAACCACGGCATCGTCTTCAAACGCGTCGATCTCCACGGCCAGCCCGAGATTCGTCCCGCGGTCGACGCGATCGTCGACCTCGTGCGCAGCACCACCATCGCCAATGGTCATGCCAAGGTGCACACGGTGGAGCATGTCCTCAGCGCGCTGCACGGCTGCGGCGTCGACAACGTCGTCATCGAGATGGACGGCGCCGAGCCCCCGATCCTCGACGGCTCCGCGCGCCCGTTCGTCAACCTGATCCTCGAAGGCGAGCCGGTGGAGCAGGACGCCGAACGCGAGTACTTCGTGCTCGATCAACCGGTCTCGGTCTCCCGCGGCAGCTCCTCGATTATCGCGCTGCCCTGCGACCAGCTGAAGATCACCTGCACCTCGGCCGACGACCGCGGGATCCACACCCAGCACCTCTCGCTGACGATCGATCCGGACATCTACACCGCGCAGGTGGCCGCCGCGCGCACGTTCACGATCTACGAGGACATCGAGGAGCTCCTCAAGATGGGCAAGATCCGCGGCGGCAGCCTCGATTGCGCCGTCGTCATCCGCGGCGACAAGGTCATCTCCAAGGAGCCGCTCCGCTTCAAGGACGAGTTCGTCCGCCACAAGATCCTCGACATCATCGGCGACGTGATGCTGCTCGGCCGCCCGGTCAAGGCCCACATCATTGCCA
>JAEZSJ010000179.1 GCA_023443985.1 Verrucomicrobiota bacterium
GCGACCGATGTGACCGGTAAACGGATACTGCGGCCCTCGACATGGGGTTTCGCCTCCTCGATCAGGCGTTTCGCCGAGGCGGACAGGTCACCGGCCAACGCCAGAATCGCGGCTCGCGCGCCGAGCACGACCAACGCCTCGAAGTCGCCTTGGCGAGGGATCAGGTAGACCAGCGTGCGCGCCTTCTGCTTGAGCAGACAGATGCGGCCGAACTCGAGCTTCGTCGGCTTCCACTCCTGCTTCAGCCCGGGGAGATCCAACTCGAGCTCCTCGATGAGCCGGCGCCAGGCGGCGGCGGTCGGACCGAGGGCGGCGGCGAGTTCGGCGGCTCTGGGCGCCTTGGTGGCGGCAGGTTTCTTCATGGGGGCTGAGTGCAGGGACCACTGCCACCGCCGCGCGGGCGAGGCAAGCGGCGGGCCGGTGTGTGGTTGTTTCGTGGGGAAGAAGGATTCGGCGCTTGCGCCCGCCGCCGGCGCGCCGGCACGTTTCGCCGTTTCCCTCATCGCGATGACCAAACCAACCTGTCCGTCCTGTACCCTCGAAGACGTGCTCAGCCATCCCAGCCATTGGGAGTGCTCCACCTGTGGCCACGAATGGCCGAAGGAAGCCGCGCCCGAGGCCGCGAGGATCGTGAAGGACGCCAACGGCACGCCGCTCGCCGACGGCGACACGGTGGTGCTCATCAAAGACCTGAAGCTGCGCGGCGGTTCGGGGGTGCTGAAAGGGGGCGCGAAGGCCAAGGGTATCCGGCTCGTCGACGGCGACCACGAGATCGACTGCAAAATCGACGGCGTGGCGATGGCGCTCAAGGCCTGCTTCGTGCGCAAGAGCGTGTGAGCCCGCTCACACGCCGAGCGTCGCGCGCACGGCGGTGAGCTCGAGCCCCTCGATGCGCAGGAGCTTCTGGCGCGAGGTGTCGCCGCGCTCGACCGAGACGGCGCGGCGGGGCAGCCCGAGCTTCTCGGCGAGGAACACGATGAGCGCCTCGTTCGCGCGGCCTTCGACGGGCGGCGCGCGCAGTTTGATCTTCACGGCGTTGCCCATGGTGCCGACAACCTCGTCGCGCGAGGCGCCGGGGATGACTTTCACATCGAGCCGACAATGGGCGGCGGGCGGCGGTGTCTTGGGGGCGGCCATGGGGACGCAGGATGCGCGGGCGCGCTCAGACGGCGTCGACCACGGCGACGCGGGTCCAACAGTCCTTGTGGTCGGCGATGAACTTCAGGTGCGTCGGGTGCGACTGGTAGACGTCGTGTCCGGCAAGATCGTCGAAGAGCACCGTGAGGGCGAAGCCATATTCGCTGTCGATCACCGGGCGCGCGGGCACCGGCGCCGGGGTTCCGACGAAGAGCTGGCGCACGCTCGGGATTGAGCGCAGCGAGTCGAGACCGGCGCGGAGCGCGGCGCGGCGTTCGGCGGAGAGATCGGGGCGCAGATAAAAGCGGACCAGGTGGACGAGCATGCGGCGGAGCGTGGCGGCCGGCGCACGGCGCCGCAAGCGCGCGGCAGGTGCGTTGTACGCCTGCGGTGGGTCGCTTGCCGCTCCGGCACTCGACGCCCGTCCCCTTTCGGCCGGGTCAGCGGAGGTGTTTCCAGAGCACGCCCGCGAGCGAGACGAGCATGCCGATGCGCAGCGCGCCTTCGAAGGTGAGGATGACGAGCACCCAGTTGCGCGGCGAGTTCCGCCGCAGCACGAAACCGACGAGGCTGATCAGGAACAACGCGAGCGCCTGCAGGCGCCCCACCGAGCTGCCGAGCAGCAGGCCGATCCAGATCCAATAGAGGAACAGCGCGAGCGTCCACGCGAAGGCCCGCCGTTCGCCCATCGGCAGGGAGCGCGGGTCGCGGCCGGTCGCCAGCTGCCGGATCCCGAGATAACGCTCGCAGAGCACGAGCTGCCAGATCTCGAAGGCGAAGAAGAGCGGGACGAGCGTGAGCAACCAGAGCATGGCCGTGCGGCCCAGCGTGGCGGCCCGCCGCGCCGAGGCAAGGCGCACCCCGGGAAAACGCCCCGTTGTGGCGTTTCGCCCCTCAAGTCCGCTCCGGCCCGCGCCGATACAGGAACAACCCCTCCGAGCGATGAACGCCTGCCATTTCTCCGGTTGGATTCCGTTCGCGCCAGAAACCCGCTACACCCCCTCGGGCCGGAAGGTCATCTGCTTCGCCGCGCGCGTGCGCGACGAGCATGGCGCCGAGTCGATCCTGCGCTTCCAGATGGACGGCGACCCCGTCGCACCGCTGCCGCCGGAGCTGGCGCCCGGCCGGGCGGTCGACATCGAGGCCGAGGCGACCACGCAGGCCGTGCACCGGCCCGACGGCCGGACCGTCTCGCGGCTGGTCTTCCACGTGCGGCGGCTCGCCGCCGCCGGCGGCCGTGGCCGCAGGGCCGCCGAATCGCCGCTGCAGCTCGCGCTGTTCTGACCGCATCCGGAGGGCTGCGACACCGCGTCGGCGCGGGTTCGCGGGGCGCCAATGCCGTTGGCGGGCGGAACCGACCGCTGGTCCGGTTTCGCGTGAGGACCGGTGTCCGGTTGTATTCGGTGTATGCCACCGCATGCACCACCTGCTCCTCTTCACCTGCGGCGTGCTCAACACGGCCTTTGTCGGTTTCCATCTTCTGCTCGCGACCTGGATCCAGCGCATGCCGCTCGCGCCGGAGGCGCGGGCGCTGATGCATGCCTTCAATGTGGGCGGGCTGCTGATGATCGGTTTCCTCGCCTATGCCTTCCTGTTCTGCCGCGAGGATCTCGCCACCCGGCTGGGACGCGGCGCCGCACTGCTCGGTGCGCTGGTCTATCTCACCCGCGCGGCGGGCGAGCTCGTGTTCTTCCCCGCGCCGAAGCCGGTGATCGTCGTCGCCTGTTTGCTCGCGGGGCTGCTGCACCTGCCGCTCCTGCGCGCCGCGCGCGGCCAAGTGAGTGGGGAGGGTGCGACAGGGGCGCGCCCTGCCATCGGTCCGGACGTTTGACGCCGCCGCGGCCTCGCGCAGCTTCCGCGGCCATGTCCATCCGTGCCTTCGCCGCCACCGCCGCGGGTCGCCCGCTCGAGTTGTTCTCCTATCAACCCGGTCCGCTCGGCGACGAGCAGGTCGAGGTCGCCGTCGAGACGTGCGGCATCTGCCACTCGGATCTCTCGATGCTCGACAACGAATGGGGCCAGACGAGCTACCCGTTCGTCGGCGGGCACGAAGCGGTCGGCCGGGTCGTCGCGGCCGGATCCGCGGTGAAACGGGTCAAGGTCGGCGATCTGGTGGGCGTGGGCTGGTACGCGGGGAGCTGCCTGTGTTGCCCGCAATGCCTCTCCGGCGACCACAACCTGTGCCGCCACGCCGAGCAGACGATCGTCGGCCGCCACGGCGGATTCGCCGAACGCGTGCGCGTGCACTGGCTGTGGGCGACGCCGATTCCGGCGGGCGTGGACGCGCACCGGGCGGGGCCGCTGTTCTGCGGCGGCATCACTGTATTCAACCCGATCATTCAGGCCGGTGTGCGGCCGACGGACCGCGTGGGCGTCGTCGGCGTGGGCGGGCTCGGGCACCTCGCAGTCCAGTTCCTCGCGAAGTGGGGCTGCGAGGTCGTGGCGTTCTCGTCGAACCCCGCAAAGGCCGCCGAGGCGAAGGCGCTCGGTGCGCACGAGGTGGTCGACTCGCGCGACGGCGCCGCGGTGAAGCGACTCGCCGGCCGGCTCAACTTCATCCTCGTGACGGTGAACGTCGCCCTCGACTGGGACGCATACTTCGCCGCGCTCGCCCCGAATGGGCGGCTGCACTTCGTGGGCGCGGTGCTCACGCCGGTGCCGGTGGCGGCGTTCACGTTGATCGGGGGCGCGAAGACGGTCGGCGGCTCGCCGCTCGGCAGCCCCGCAACGACAGCGCAGATGCTCGAGTTCTGCGCGCGGCACAAGATCGCGCCGGTGACCGAGAATTTTCCGCTCTCGCGCATCAACGCCGCCCTCGACCACCTGCGCGCCGGCAAGGCCCGCTACCGCATCATTCTGACGAACGATCTGAAGTGAGGCCGCGCGGGCCGGGAGGTTTGGAGAACTCCCGGCCGCGTGCCGCTCTCCCGCCATGGCCGACCACGATCACAATGTTCCCGATACGGCGTTCGCAACGCTGTCACTCGCGACGGCGCGGCGGCATGTCTTCCTCTGTGTCGGGCCGGACTGCTGCGAACCGACGGCCGGTCTGGCCACGTGGGACTGGCTCAAGCGGCGGCTGAGGGACTCGGGCCTGCCGGTGCTGCGCACGAAGGCCGCTTGCCTGCGCCTCTGTCGCGGCGGTCCGTGGCTGGTCGTGTATCCGGAGGGGGTGTGGTACGGCGGCGTCACGCCAGAGCGCTGCGAACGCATCGTGGTCGAGCACCTGCAGGGCGGCGTGCCCGTGGCCGAGTGGGTCGCCGCGGTGCCCCCGCTGGCGGAGTGAGTGCGCCGCCTTTTGCGTTGAAGCGGCGGGTGCTGCGGCGGTTTCATGCGGGGGAATGGCCGAGCCCGATGTCGTCAACGTTTCCCGTCACCTCTGGATCCAGGCGGCGCAGCAACCCGCTGTGCCCGCGCTGCGGATCCCGGTCGGGCACGCGGCCGGCGGGGCGATCCGCTACGCGGAGCTGAACTTCGCCGAACTCGCCGCCGAGGCGGATGCCTGGGCGTGGCGGCTCGCGCGGGCGGGTGTGCGCCGCGGCGACCGCGTGCTCGTGCTGGTGCGGCCGGGGCTGCCGTTGATCGCGGCGGTGTTTGCGCTCTTCAAGCTTGGGGCGCCGCCGATCGTGATCGACCCCGGCATGGGCCGGAAGAACCTTCTCACGTGTGTCCAACGCACGCAGCCGCGCGTGCTCCTCGGCATCGCCGGCGCGCAGGTGGCGTCGTGGATCTTTCGTGATGCATTTCGCTCGGTGGCGCGGCGGGTGTGGGTGAGCGGCAACCCGGCGCAGCGGCTCGCGCGCGGCCCGGTGCCGGTGTTCCCCGCCGCGGCCACGGCGGCCGACGATCTCGCGGCGATCCTGTTCACCTCGGGCTCCACGGGCGCCCCGAAGGGCGTATGCTACGAGCACGGCATGTTCGAGGCGCAGGTGCGCCTCGTGCGCGCCACCTACGGCATCGCGCCCGGCGAGGTGGACCTGGCGGTGCTGCCGGTCTTCGCGCTCTTCAACCCGGCGCTGGGCACGACGACCGTCGTGCCGCAGCTCGACCCGTCGCGGCCGGCCGCGGCCGATCCGGCGCAGCTGGTGCGGGCGATCCGGCAGAACGGCGTGACGTACAGCTTCGGTTCGCCGGTGATCTGGACGAAGGTCGCGCGCCACTGCGCCGACCGCGGGATCACATTGCCGGGCGTGCGGCGTATCCTGATGGCGGGTGCGCCGGTGCCGCCGCCGCTCTTCGCGTTGATGCGGCGGGTGTTTCCCGGCGCGCAGCTGCATTCGCCCTACGGCGCCACGGAGGCGCTGCCGGTGAGCAGCGTGTCGGCCGAGGAGATCATCGGGGAGCCGGAGGGCGGAGCGGGGCGGCCGGAAACGCACTCACGGACCGCGCCGCAGGAGGCTGCCGGCGCCGCGGCGGAGACATTGCGCGGGCGTGGCACGTGCGTGGGCCGAACCGTCGGCGAGATGGCGGCGCGCGTGATCGCGATCACTGACGGCCCCATCGCGACGTGGGCCGAGGCGCGCGAACTGCCGCGGGGCGAGATCGGTGAGATCATCGTGCGCGGGCCGGTGGTCACGAAGGCCTACGATCTGCTGCCGGAGCCGACCGCGCGCGCGAAGATCTACGAGAGCGACGCCGCCGTGCCGGAAGAGGGCGGGGCGTCCGCGCCGCCATCCTCCTTCAGCCTGCCGCGATCGGCGCCGTCCGGTGCGGCCGTCTGGCACCGGATGGGCGACGCGGGCTATCTGGACGATTCGGGTCGCCTGTGGTTCTGCGGCCGGATCGCGGAGCGCGTGGAGACGCCGCACGGCACGCTGTACCCGGATTGCGTGGAGCCGATCTTCAACGTCCACCCGCGCGTGCGCCGCACGGCGTTGCTCGGATTCGGTCCGCGTGGGAAACAGGTCGCCGCGCTCGCGGTGGAGTGCTGGCCGGACCGCCGGCCGCGCGGGGACCGCGCGAAACGCGCCCTCGGGCGGGAACTGCGGGCGCTCGGCGAAGCGTATCCACATACTGCGATCGTACGCATCTTCTATTTCGTCGACCGTTTCCCCGTCGACGTGCGGCACAACGCGAAGATCCACCGTCTGCAGCTCGCGCGCGCCCTGGCGGGCCGGCCGGGCTTCGAGTTCGACAAACGGTGAGCGCGGCCGGGGTGCGTCGCAGACGCGGGGCGCGCCCGCGCGGACGTCACTGCACGGCGGTGATGGTGTGCTCGACGGTGCGGGCGCCCTGCGGCAGGGCGACGCGCTCGCCGATCTTCCGGCCCACGAGCGAACGGCCGAGCGGGGAGGAGGGCGTGACGACCATGACCTCGTCGCCATCGACATTCACCTCGAGTCCGCCGTGGGCGGGACCGAGGAAATAGACGCTCTTCGCCCCCCGCGCCTCGAGGCGCACCACCGCGCCGATCGCGGCGGGTTCACCGGGCGAGAAGGCGCGCACGGTGAGGTTGCGGAACGCGCTGATCGCGGTGGCGACCTCGTCGGCGAGCTTCGCCTGGCCGGCGGCGAGGTAGGCGGCGAGCTGTCCGCGCATGTCGTACCGGTCCTCAGCCCTGCTTTCGTCGTTGGTCGCCTCCTTGTGGGCGTCCTCGGCGGCTTCGGTCTGGATCGCAAACTCGGCGGCCAATGCTGCGACGATGGCGTTCAACAGGGCGATTTTGTCCATGGTTTGGGCAGAACTCCGGCAGGTTGGGGCGACTGCGCGAAATGGGGCCGCGCAGCATGGGTAAGCCGCCAAGCAAAGGAGCCAGCGATCCTGCGCCAAGCCCCGATTTCGCCTGACGGGCCGATTTTCCCACGGTTGGAATCCGGCGGCGGACGCGGAGGATTTCCCGCTGGTCGCAGACGCCGGCGCCCGCGTCCCGGGGCACTTGGAAGTTGCGGGAATCGCGCTTCCGCCAACCTTCGTCCGCGCGTCGGCCTACCCGCCGTGTATGAACACTTCGGAACGTCATCCGTTTCTCCAGGGCTTGAGCAAGCACCGCGGCGCGCCGCCGACGGTGCTCGTCATCTTCGGCGCCTCGGGCGATCTCACCGCCCGGAAGCTCCTGCCCGCCCTCTACAACCTCGCCGCCGACAATCTCCTGCCGGCCGAATTCCACCTGATCGGCTTCGGGCGTTCGCCGCTGCCCGACGAGGAGTTCCGCCGGACGGCGGCGGAGGCGGTGCGCGAGTTCTCGCGCCGCTCGCCCGTGCCGGAGATCTGGGAGCGCATCGCCAGCCGCACGCAGTTCCTCGCGGGCGGCTACGACGAGCCGGCGGCCTACGGGCGGTTGCGGGCGGCGATCGAGGCGCTCGAGCGCGGCGCGGGCCGGGCGTTGCAGGTGGTGTTCTACGTGTCGACACCGCCGACCGTCTTCCGCCCGATCCTGGAGAACCTCGGCGCGAGCGGTCTCGCCGCGCGCGGCGTGGGCACCGCGCTGGCGACGAAGGTCGTCGTCGAAAAGCCCTTCGGCCGCGACCTCGCCACGGCGCGCGAGCTGAACCGGACCATTGCGGCCGTGCTGGAGGAACCTCAGGTCTTCCGCATCGACCACTACCTCGGCAAGGAGACCGTGCAAGACCTCCTCGTGCAACGGTTCGCCAACGCCATCTTCGAGCCGTTGTGGAATCGTAACTACGTCGATTGCGTGCAGATCACGGTCGCGGAGGAGGTCGGCGTGGGCACCCGGGGCGGCTACTACGAGCAGAGCGGCGCGCTGCGGGACATGATCCAGAACCACACCATGCAACTGCTCGCGCTCACCGCGATGGAGCCGCCGGTGTCGCTCGACGCCGAGGCCGTGCGCGACGAGAAGGTGAAGGTGCTCAAGGCGATCCGCCCGCTTCGGCTCGGCCGCGAGGGCGACGCCGCGCGGGCGCAGTACGCCGCCGGGCTCGCCGGCGGGCAGAAGGTGCCCGGCTATCTCGAGGAGCAGGGCATCCGGCCGGAGTCGGCGACCGAGACGTACGCCGGGGTGCGGCTGTTCATCGACAGCTGGCGCTGGGCCGGCGTGCCGATCTACCTGCGCTCCGGCAAACGCATGGCGCGGCGCGTGACCGAGATCGCGCTGCACTTCCGGCGTCCGCCCGGCGCCCTCTTCGCCGGCAGCGACCACTACGCCGTGGCGCACAACACGCTCGCGTTCCAGATCCAGCCCGACGAGGGCATGACGGTGCTGCTCAACGGCAAGGTGCCCGGCCTCGAGACGCGTATCCAGCCGGTGAAGATGCGCTATGCCTACCACACGACCTTCGGCTCGAACACCCCCGAGGCCTACGAGCGGCTCGTGCTCGATGCGATGATCGGCGACGGCACGCTCTTCATCCGCGGCGACGAGGCCGAGGCGTCGTGGCGGCTCTACACGCCCGTGCTCGAATCGTGGGCGGCCGCCGGGCGCGAGGGCATGGACACCTATGTCGCCGGTTCCTGGGGCCCGACGGGCGCCGACGCGCTGCTCGCCGAACGGGGCCACGAATGGAGGAAACCGTGAGCGCCGCCGCCGCCGGCGGGCGCGCCCCGCAGCCATGAACACCGTCTTCGCCGCGTTGCCGGGGATCGAGGTGCCGGTGGCCGACATGCGCCGCGCGCTCGAGCAGATCTGGGAGAGCGACGCGCCCGCGGCGCCGGGCGCCCCCTCCGAGTTTCGCGCCTCGCAGCTGAACCTCGTGATGCATTTCGGCCTGCCGACCACACCCGACGAGGCCGCGGCGCAGTTCGGTCTCGCCCTGCGGTTTGCGCAGGACCACCCGTGCCGTGTGATCGCCCTGGTCCCGCTCGCCGATGCGCCCCCGGCGGCGCCGATGCGGGCGAAACTCTACTCCCAGTGTTTTGTCGGCGGTTCGCGCCGCGAGATGAGCTGCACCGAGGCGCTCATCCTCGCCTATCCGCAGGAGACGCGGGCGTTCGTCTCCGACCGGGTGTCGACGCTGCTCGAGCCGGACCTGCCGGTCTACTATTGGGCGCACCGGTTCTCGGCCTGCCGCAAGATCGCCGACTACCAGTACCTGCTCCGCACCGCGCGGCGGTTCGTCTTCGACAGCGCGCTCGTGCCCGAGGAGGCGCTCACCTTCCCCTGGCCGCGGCCGGAGACGGTGCGCGATCTCGCCGCCACACGGCTGCTGCACGTGCGGCAGCTGCTCGGGCAGCATCTGGCCGGTGTCGAACCCGTGCGTCTGGCGGAGGGGCTCGACCGCGTGGTGGTACGCGCGACGCCCGGCGTGCGCCACGAGGCGCGGGCGCTGCTCTCCTGGGCGCGCGACGCGCTGGTGCGCTGCGGCGCGGCGCCCACGACCGGCGCGGTGCAGGAGCGGCTCGAACCCGGCGGGCCGGAGGTGATTGCGCTCGAGTTTCAGTATCGGAACGGTCGGTACTTCAGGTGGCGTGCGGACTTCCGGATGGCCGCGGCCGGCTTCGAGGCGGATTTCGGCCACGGGCGCGAGCTGCATTGCGCACCGGTGAAGCTCGCCGCGCCGGAGATCGCGCTCGGGGAGGCGCTGCTGTTTTGAACATGGAAACCTTCGGCACGGAGTTCGGCACGGTCCACGTGGGTGCGACCGAGGAGTTGTTCGGCGAGCTCGCCCGCCTCGGCACCGCGGCGTGGCGCGCCGCGGCGGGCACGCGTTTCTCGTGGGCGCTCACGGGCGGTTCGACGCCGAAGGCCTGGTACCGCTGGGCCGTTGCGCGGCGGGCTCTGCCGGCGGAGCTGCTCGCGGCGACCGAGTGGTTCGTGAGCGACGAACGCTGCGTGCCGGCGACGAGTGACGAGAGCAATTTCGGCAACGCCGCGCGCCTGCTGCTCGACCCGCTCGATGTCGCCAAGGATCGGCGACACCCGTGGCCGGTCGAGCTGGCGCCCGCACTGGCTGCGGAAGCGTTTGCGGCGGCGAGCGATGCGGTGTGCGGCGCGGGCCGCGGATTCTCGCTGTGCCTGCTCGGGCTCGGCGACGACGCGCACACGGCGTCGCTGTTCCCCGGCAGCCCGCTGCTCGCGACCGACTCGACCGCGCGGTTCGCTGCGGTGGAGGTGCCGGACAGGGGTTGGCGGCTCACGCTTACGCCAGCGGGGCTGGCGGCGTGCGAGCGCATCGTCGTGCATGCGACCGGGGCGGCGAAGGCGGCGGCGGTGCGGCGGATCTTCGGCGGTGACGAGCCGGTGTCGGCTGTGCCGGCGAAGGTGTTGCGCGCGGCCGCGGAGCGCACGACTTGGCTGTTGGACGAGGCGGCGGCGGCCGAGTGTCCGCTGGTGCGCTGAAAGGCGACGCCGGCCCGGCTTGCGGTCGGAGGTTTCCCGCGCATCGGTGTGCGGCCATGGCCCACCCGACCCCTCGCAATGTCCTCGGCGGAGCGCTGAAACCCTGCAGCAACGCGCCGCTCACCGGCTTTTTCCGCGACGGCTATTGCCGCACCTGTGCGGAGGATCTCGGCAGCCATACGGTGTGCGTGGAGGTGACGGCGGCGTTTCTCGCCTTTTCGCAGGAGTCGGGCAACGACCTCTCGACGCCGCGACCGGAGCTGCATTTCCCGGGGCTGAAACCCGGCGACCGCTGGTGCGTGTGCGCGGCGCGCTGGCTGGAGGCGTACGCGGTGGGCGCGGCGCCACCGGTGGTGCTCGGCGGCACGAGCGAACACGCGCTCGAGATCGTGCCGCTTGAGGCGCTGCAACGGCACGCGACGGCCTGACCGGTGCATTGACGCTTCGATTCGCAGGCAAAAAAGCCTCGCCGATTTAACGCTACCTCACTGAGCTCGGTCTCCGCCCCGCTGCGGGGCGCCGTTCCCCGCCTACAATCCCCTCCTTGCCCGCATGAACTCCCCCGTCCTGCTCGCTCTCGGCGTCCTCTGCCTCCCGCTCGGCGCCATGCTCTCCGCCGCGGAACCGTCCGCGCTTGAACGCCAACCCGATGGCATCGTGGTGCCGACCGCGGGCGGGCTGTTGAAACTGCAGGTGTGCTCGGCCGACATCGTGCGCGTCGCCTTCTCGGCGGACCGGGCGTTCTTCGACCGCGAGAGCTACATGCTCGACCCGCAGCGCGCGCCGAACACCGCTAGTTGGACCGTGGAGGAGGGTGCGGACGAGATCACCCTGCGCACCGGGCGGCTGCAGGTGCGCGTGAACCGCGCGACCGGTGCGGTGGCGTTCTTCGATGCCGCAGGCCAGCCGCTCCTGGCCGAGCGCGCCGGCGGGCGCACCCTCGAGCCCGCCGAGGTGATGGGCGAGAAGACCGCGCATGTGCGGCAGGTCTGGACGGCCAACGACGACGAAGCGCTCTACGGCCTCGGTCACCACCAGCTCGGTCTGATGGACCTCAAGGGCTGGGAGCTCGACCTCTGGCAGCACAACGGCACGCTCGCGATCCCGTTCCTGGTCTCCAGCCGCGGCTACGGCATCCTTTGGGACAATAACTCGTACACGCATTTTGGTGACACTCGTCCGCTGGAGTTTCCGCCCGCCGCCCGGCTCATCGACGCGGAGGGCAACCCCGGAGGACTCACCGGCTCCTACTTCTCCGGGCGCAACTTCGACCGGCTGGTGGCGACCCGGATCGACCCGCAGATCGCGATCGGGCGCATGCCCGACGATGTATCCGTCGGTCAAATTCCGTCCGGCGAGACCGCCGCGACGGTCGCCACGAAGCGGCTCAACGCCTGGGTGCATCCGGCCCTCGGCAACGAGGACGGCCCGATCTCCGTGCGTTGGGAGGGCAGCATCGAGCCCACGCAGAGCGGCGAACACCTGTTCCAGACGTTCTCCAACGCCGGCATCAAGGTGTGGATCGACGGCACCCTCGTGATCGACCACTGGCGCCAAGGCTGGCTGCCGTGGAAGGATGTGGCGAAGGTCGCCCTCACGGCCGGCAAACGCCACGCGGTGCGCATCGAGTGGGTGCGGGATGAGACCCCCACGCACCTGCGTTTCCAGTGGAAGACACCGGCGCCCGACGCCGACACCTCGCTCTGGTCGGAGGTCGGCGACGGCATCGACTACTACTTCGTCCACGGCTCGAAGCTCGACGAAGTGATCGCCGGCTATCGCACCCTCACCGGCGCGGCGTCGCTGCTGCCGAAATGGGCGTTCGGGCTGTGGCAATCCCGGCAACGTTACGAGACGCAGCAGCAGAGCCTCGATGTACTCGCCGAGTTCCGCCGCCGCCGAATCCCGCTCGATGTGATTGTGCAGGACTGGTTCTACTGGCCGGCCGACGGCTGGGGCTCGCACAAGTTCGACGCTGCGCGTTTCCCCGATCCCGACGCCTGGATCCGCGAGATCCACGACAAGTACCACGCGCGGCTGCTGCTCTCCGTCTGGCCGAAGTTCTACGCCGGCACGGAGACCGGCAAGGCCTTCGAGGACCGCGGCTGGCTCTACGAACCGAACCGCAAGGAGAACATCCGCGACTGGCTCGGCTACAACTTCACGTTCTACGACGCCTTCAACCCCGCCGCCCGGAAGCTCTTCTGGCAACAGATCGAGCCGGCGCTGTATCGGCGCGGGGTCGACGCCTGGTGGCTCGACGGCTCCGAACCCGACCTCCTTCCCGCGCCCGACCTTTGGAAGGGCCGCGAACACATCATGCCCACGATGGGCGGCACCGGCGCGCGTATCCTGAATGTCTATCCGCAGCTCAACTCCCGCGCCATCTACGAGGGACAGCGCAGCGCCGACCCGGACAAACGCGTGACGATCCTCACGCGCTCGAGCTTCGCCGGCATGCAGCGCTACGCCGGCGCCACGTGGTCGGGCGACACCTCGTCGACCTGGACCGCGCTCGCGAAGCAGCTGCCCGCGGCGCTCGGCTACTCGCTCTCCGGCATGCCGTACTGGACGATGGACATCGGCGGATTCTCGGTGCCGGAGCGTTTCAACACCGCGCAGCCGACCGCGGCCGACCTCGAGGACTGGCGTGAGCTGAACACCCGTTGGTTCCAGTTCGGCGCGCTCACCCCGATGTTGCGCGTGCACGGCGAGAGGCCGTTGCGCGAGATGTGGTTCTTCGGCGCCGACGAGGGGCACCCGGCCTACGACGCACAGCTCAAGTTCGCCCAGCTGCACTACCGTCTGTTGCCGTACATCTACTCGGTCGCGGGCGACGTCACGCAGCGTGGCGGCAGCTTCCTCCGTGCGCTCGTGATGGACTTCCCGACCGATTCCCGCGCCCGCGCGATCGGCGACCAGTACCTCTTCGGTCCGGCGTTGCTCGTCAGCCCCGTGGTGACGCCAAAGACGAGCTCGCGCCCGGTCTATCTGCCGGCAACTCCCGGCGGTTGGTACGACTTCTGGACCGGTGCGGCCCTTGCGGGCGGCCGCACCATCGACGCCTCCTCCCCGTACGACACGATTCCGGTGCACGTGCGAGCCGGCTCGATCGTGCCCTTCGGGCCTGAGCTGCAGTATTCCACCGAGAAACCCGCCGACCCGCTCACGGTGTGGATCTACGCCGGCGCGGACGGTGAGTATTCATTCTATGAGGATGACGGGACGAGTTATGGCTACGAGAGGGGTGAGTTCACGCGGATCCCGTTCAGGTGGAACGACCGCGAACGCACATTGACGATCGGGGCCCGCCAGGGGCGGTTTACCGGGATGCTGGCCGAACGCACCCTGCATGTGGTGCTCGTGCGCGCCGACAAACCACTCGGGTTCTCCACCGATCCGCGCCCTGAACGCTCGCTCCGCTACACCGGAGAAGCATTGGACGTGAAGTTCGAGTGAGGGTGGCGCTCGGTTGCTCGCAAAAACACAAGACCCGCCGGCGATGCCGGCGGGTCTTGTGCTGGAGGGGAGCAGAGTCGCGGTTCAGCGGCGGTCCCAAGTGTGCGCTCGCCGGCTGCGGCGGTCGTTGTCGCGCGTACCGCGATAGTCGTGATGATGCGTCCGGCGGCCGTCATGATGGCTCCAGGAGCCGTGCGCGTGGTGGTATCGGTCATCATGTCGCGGAGCGACAACGACGACCCGGTGGGGCGGGCAGGGTGGCGCCACGACCACGTGGCGGGTCGGGGGGCAATGGGGGCGGGAGACGATCACCGTCTCGCGATAATGGGGCGCGCCACCGTGGTGGCCGTGGTCGTCGGTGAGGGCGGTCAGGAGAAGCCCGGCGGCGGCCCCGATCGCAGCGCCTTCGGCGGCGCGGTGGTCGTTGTGCTCGCCGATGATGGCCCCCGCGATACCGCCCAAGACGGCGTTGCGGACGGCATCGTTGCCGCGGGCATGGACGAGGGTGGGGGTAGCGGCCACGAGCCCGGCCGCGCAGGCGAGAGAGAGAAGAAAGCGGGTTTTCATACGCCGGAGTGAGACGTTGGCCGCGGAAACGAGTTTCACCGGGTTGGCGGGAATATTTCGCGGACCGGAGGGAACATTTCCCGGGATCGCGGCGGAGAAGGCATTGGCGCCGGGGCGGCCCGCTAATCGATCCGTCCTTCGTCGAAGTCGATCAGGTCGGGCACACTGATGATGGTCTCCACGCGATCTGCACAGCCCATGGCTGTGAGGGCGTCGCGCAGAAAATCGCGGCCGGCGGGCGTCATTCCTTTCTGGACGAGCTCGCGATTCCATTTCGCGGCGCGCACATCCGGCGGAAACAGCGAGCGCAGCCGGCGCGCCACCTCGGTATCGTCGTCGCCGGCCTCGCGGACCGCCTGCTCGACGGCGTCGGGTTCCACTCCGAGGTGGAGGCAAAGGAAACGATCGAGGCCCCGCTTGTAGTTCTTGGCGTAGCTGGCCGGCAGTTTTCCGTTCTTCGCGACGTAACGGATCTTCGCGATGAAGCGCGGCAGGTAGAGCAATCCGAACGCTGGGTGGGGCAGATAGGGCGAAGGAAGGCAGTGGAGTACCTCGCCGGTGGAGCCGGGGATGGGACGGGACGACATGATGCAGGAGAGGGGAAGTGGTGCGGGCGACGCGCGGGAGAAGCTGGGCGGCGGGTGACATCGGTGCAAGTGCCGGCGACCGGACGGAATGCCATGTGGAGAGTTGCCGCGCCGTCCAGACCCGTCGATGCTGCCACCGGATGCAGAACACGCCCCACGCGAGCTGGTTGCCGAACGGGTGCGCTGCGTTTCGCCGCATGCTCGCGGCGATCGAGGCGGCGCAGCGCTCGATCCAGCTCGAGACCTACATCTACGCGGTCGGGAAACCCGGGGACGAATTCCGCGCCGCACTCGTGGCTGCGGCGCGGCGGGGAGTTGCCGTGCAAGTGCTGGTCGACGGCTTCGGGGCCCGCGCCCTGCCGGAGGCGTATTGGAACGATCTTCATGCGGCCGGCGGCGAGGTGCGTGTATTCAACCCGCTGTCCCTCGATCGGCTCGCGATCCGGGACCATCGCAAACTGCTGCTCATCGACGACGAGCTGGCCTTCCTGGGCGGCTTCAACATCGCTCCGGAATATGACGGCGACGGGGTTGCCCGGGGGTGGTTTGATCTCGGCTTGGAGCTCCACGGCCGAGCAGCGGCCGGGTTGCGGGACTCGTTTGAGGTTCTCTTTGCTCACCACGCCTTCCGGCATCCGCGCTTGGGGCGTTGGCGCCATACCCCGTTGCGCCGGGCGCTGCGCGCCCATTCCCGGCCGCTTGTGCTCGCGACCGGCCCAGGGCTGGGGCGGAATGCCTTCCACCGCCGACTGCTGCACGATCTGGGTCGGGCGAAACGAGTGGAGATCGTCTCGGCGTACTTTGCTCCGGGCTATCGGCTGCGGCGGGCGCTGCGCATGGTGGTCCGGCGTGGCGGCACCGTGCGGCTTCTCCTCGCGGGCCTGACGGATGTGCCACTGGCGCAGCGTGCGGCCCGGGCCTTCTACGGCGGCCTCCTGCGGGCGGGAGTGCAGATCGCCGAGTATCAGCCGCAGATCCTGCACGCGAAGCTCGCGATCGTGGACGACGCGGTGTTTGTCGGTTCCTCGAACCTCGATGTCCGATCATTCGGAATCAACTACGAGATCATGGTCCGGATACGGGATGCCGCGCTGGCAGCGGACGGGCGGGCGATCATCGACACCGCCTGGTCCCGCTCGACCGTGGTGCGCCACCGGCGCCGCGGTTTCTGGCAACGGTGGCGCGAGAGCTGGGCGCGTCTGCTGCTCACGCGGATCGACCCGTGGCTGGCGCGGAGGCAGCTGCGTCGGCTGGTGTGATGTCGGCCGCGCTTCCCGAGCAGAAGAGGGCAGCGGGTGGTCGGATCATCGGCGGGTTTGGTCGGAAAAAACTGTTGCAAGTCACGGAGTGGGAAAAGGAAGGGTGGGAGTTGAGAACTCTGGTAAAAAGTCGCTTGCGTGGGGCAGAGGGGGTGGCAGTGTCCGCCGCTCTCAACCAGTTCTTTGGACGGACAGCGGTCGGCGGCGAGGTGCGCGAAGCGCC
>JAEZSJ010000245.1 GCA_023443985.1 Verrucomicrobiota bacterium
ACTACCACTACGCCAGGATCACCGCCTGTGATCTCGATGCCGACGGCGTGGAGTTCTGTGCGCAGAAGTTCGGCGCCACCCCCGTGCACTCGCAGCCCGATCTCGCGCGGGTGCATTTCCCCGAGCCGTTCGACCTGATCTGGTGCGGCTCGCTGCTCACCCACCTCCCGCTCAAGTCGTGGCCGACCGTGCTCGACGCCTTCGAGCGCTGGACCGCCGAGTGCGGCGTGATCGTGCTCAGCCTGCAGGGCCGTTTCTACACCAGCCTGCTCGCGCGCGGCCGCACCGACATCGCCGAGAACATCGACAAGGCCGCGCTCCTGCGCGAGTTCGGCGCGCGCGGCCATTCGTTTCAACGGTACTTCGAGACGCCCGCCGAGCCGTACGGGGTGACCGTGACCGCACCGGAAATAGTCGGCCGTTGGTTGCAGACCCGGCCCAACCTCATCCTCCGCGCCTACATGGAACAGGCCTGGGGCATCCAAGATGTCGTGATCCTCTACAAGAAGGACGGCTACTTCGCGCCCTTGCCGACGCGCGCGTTTCCCGGCGCCTGAAACGGCGCTTGCCCCGCGCGCCCGCCTTTGCCGCTATCCCGGCCTCATGAGCGACAAACTCGCCGAGATCATGGCGCACAAACGGCAGGAGATCGCGCCGCTCCTGCGCCCCGTGTTCGAATCCGATCTGGCCAAGCTCGACTCCCAGCTTCCCCGGCCGCCGTCGTTCGCCGCCGCCCTCCGTCGCGCCGACGGCCGTCTCGCCGTCATCTCCGAGATCAAACGGCGCTCCCCCTCGGCCGGCGCCATCGCCGCGACAGCCGACGCCCCCGCCCAGGCCCGCCGCTACCGCGAGGCCGGCGCCGATGCCCTTTCCGTCCTCACCGACACGAAATATTTCGGCGGCTCGCTCGACGACCTCCGGCTCGTCGGCCGCGAGTTCGCGGCAAACGGCCCCGCCCTGCCCCGCCTCCGCAAGGACTTCTTCATCCATCCGGTGCAGGTCGCGGAGGCGCGTGAAGCCGGCGCGAGCGCCATCCTCATCATCGTGCGCGCGCTCAACGACGAGGAGGTCAAGGCCCTCGCCGGCGCCGCCGCCGCCGCCGGGCTCGACGCGCTCTTCGAAATCCACGACGAACCGGATCTCGCCCGCGCCCTCGCGCATGGGGCGAAGATCGTCGGCGTGAACAATCGCGATCTCGCCATCTTCAAGACGGATCTCGCCCTCTCCGAGCGACTGCTCCCGCAGGTCCCCGACGGCCTGATCAAGGTCAGCGAGAGCGGCATCTTCGGCGCCACCGAGGCCGGCCGCGCGCGGCGCGCCGGTGCGCATGCCGTGCTCGTGGGCGAGGCGCTCATGAAAGCCGCCGATCCAGCCGCCCTGCTCGCCGAGTTCCGCGCCGCCTGAGCGGCGCCCCCGGCACAATCTCGGTGTGTTGTCGGCCACCGCGTGGAGGTGGCCTGTCGGAGCACCCGGTCCCGCGCTTCGGCCCACAAGAACCGGCGCGAGCCGAATTCCGCCCAAGGAATCGGGAACGCCGTATCTTCGCCAAAACACCCTTGCCAAAGCGGCGTTCGCCCCGCGAAATCCGCACCGTTTTTCCGGGACCGTATTTCAACGGATAGAATGGTGGCCTCCGAAGCCGCAGATGTGGGTTCGATTCCCGCCGGTCCCGCCACCTCCGAGCAGAGTCCGAGATCGGGCTCGGTGCCGAACGGAGTGCTGAAGCGCTCACCGAAGCTGCCCCCGGCACCACGCCCCCGCCCCGGCGTCGTTCAACGGACAGCCGGCGACCGGTCGCCCTCGCCTTCGCTTCCTCGACACAATGTGCCGGTCCGTCTGACCCCGGCCCATCCGTCGGACAGAGTGGCGCCCCCACCGAGAATCGAACTCGGATCAACGGTTTAGGAAACCGCTGTTCTATCCATTGAACTATGGGGACGAGGACCGGCGAACGCGGGTTCGCCACGGGGCGGACCGTGGCAAAGCCCTTTGCCCGCAGCAAGCCCGCGCTTCACGGCCCGCCGCCGATTTCCCCCTTCCGCGCGCGACGCTTCTCCGCCTACATCGCGCCATGCACTTCGACCTCGCCACTCGCATCGTCACGCTCGGCGTGGGCGAACTGGCGGGATTCTCCCTCGGCCCGCGCGGCTCCGGCGGCGGCGCGGGCGGCCTCTGGCGCGCACAACTCGGCCAGCACTGGCACACCGAGCACCGCCACCGCGCCGCCGAGGAGCCCGGCGCCCGGTTCGAGGTGCCGATCACCGGCGACTACCCGCATCGCGGCTGGACCTTTCGTCTCGCCGGCCGGATCGACCAGTACCTCCCCTCGCCGGCCGGCGGCGTTCGTCTCCGTGAGTTGAAGACAGTCACCCGCCCGCTGCCCGCCGCCGAGCCCGAGCTGCAGGCCGAGTACCCGGAATACTTCGTCCAGCTCGCCGCCTACCTCGCCCTGCACGCCCTCGCGCCCGGCGCCGAGCCCGCCCGCGGCGAACTGGTCTTCGTCGAGGCGAGCTCGGGCCTGGTCCAGGTCGTCGCCGCGCCCGCCGAGAGCACCGCGATCCTGCACGGCCAGCTCGACGAACTCGTCGCCTTCCTCGACGCCCGCCGCCGCGCCGCCGAGCGTCGCCGCGGCCTGCCCGTGCGCCCGGCGTTCGCCACGTTTCGCGCGGGACAGGAGCACGTCCAACGCGATCTGCGCGCGGCGCTCGGGATCGAAGGCCGTGCCGCGGCACACCGCGACGTTGCGCCCTTCCACGACGAAACCACCACGACGCCCGTCCCTCCCTCCGGCCTCACGCCTCCCGCCGCTCGCCCTCCCTCCGTCCTCTGCTTCGAGGCGCCAACCGGTTTCGGCAAGACGGGCTGCCTGCTCGAGTTCGCGCTCACCGCGCTCAAGGAGGGCGTCTACGACCGCGTCATCTACCTGACCGGCAAATCCACCGGGCAGCTCCAAGTCGTGCGCCAACTCGAGGCCATGCTCGCCCCGCCGCCCGCTCCTGCCGCGCCGCAAGCGGCCGCGGCAGAATCCGCGCCCGCCCGGCTCGCGCCCCCCGAAACCCCGAACCCCAAACCCGAGACCGCAGCGAAGCTGCCCGTCTGGCAAGTGCGCTCGAAGGCCGAGCACTGCATCAACACCGTCTACCACTGCCTGCCCGACGCGTGTCCTTTTCTTCGCGACGCCGCGGAGCGCTGGCCCGGCTCCGGTCTCGCGCGCTTCTACCTGCTCGACAACGAGCCGCGCGACCTCGAGTCGCTCAAGGCCGCCGGCCGGGCCGCGCGCCTCTGCCCCTACGAGATCACGCGCGCCGCGCTGCCGTTCAACGACGTGTGGGTCGGCGACTACAACTATGTCTTCGCGCCCGCCAACCGCGGCGTCTTCTTCGAACAGCCCGGCTTCGACGCCGCCGCCACGCTGCTGATCGTCGACGAGGCGCACAATCTCCCGGCGCGCGTGGCCGACGCCTACTCGCACACCGTCCGCGCGGCCGACGCCTGGTCGACCTACGACGCGCTGCGCACGGTGCGCGCCCCCGCGTCGTTCGTCCTCGCCTGGGAGGCGTGGGCCCGCGAGCTCGACGACCTCCGGCCGTGCGCGGCGCTCGGCCGCGCCACCCCG
>JAEZSJ010000246.1 GCA_023443985.1 Verrucomicrobiota bacterium
AACGCGGAGGCGGTCAGCCCAAGGATCGGCACAGATTGTACATAGCCCTACCACCGCGCCTCCAGCCCCTCGCCTCTCGCCTTCAGCCGCTCGCCTGCTCCTCGATGAAAGCGCGCACGGCGGCAACCGTCGCGGGAATGCGGTGCTTCACGAGCGGCTTCGCCTTCAGCGCCTCGAGGCGCGGATGCGTGACCTCGCGGCCGATCGCCTGCGTGATCACATCGGGGAACTTCGCCGGGTGCGCGGTCGAGAGCACCACGGCGGGGCGGTCCGGCGGCAGGTCCTTGAAGCCGCACGCGGTGTGCGGATCGACGACGTAGCCGAACTTCTGATTCACAGCGCGGATGATCTGCTCGATCTCGGCGTCGCTCGTGCGCGAGGCGGTGATCGAATCGCGGTTGAAGTTGGCGAACTGGTAGCGGCCGGTCTGCTTGAACTCCGCCATCACGGCGCGCACGCGGGCCGGGTCGCGGTTCTCCGCGAAATAGAGGAAGCGCTCGAAGTTCGACGACACCTGGATGTCCATCGACGGGGCGTGGCTCGGGTGCACGGCGGCGACCGAGTAGTCGCCAGTGGTGAAGAGCCTGTGGAGGATGTCGTTCTGGTTCGTCGCGACGCGGAAGCTCGCGAACGGCACGCCCATCTTCTGCACCAGCCAGCCGGCGAGCACGTTGCCGAAATTGCCCGTGGGCACGATGAACTCCGCCCGCTCGCGCGCCTCGGCCGGCAGGCGCAGCCACGCCCAGAGGTAGTACACGCACTGGGCGAGCACGCGGGCGAGGTTGATGGAGTTGACGGCGCTGAGGCGGTGGCGAACGCGGAAGTCCTGGTCCTCGAAGATCGTCTTCAACGCGGCCTGGGCGTCGTCGAACGTGCCGTCGACGGCGAGCGCGAACACGTTGTCCGCCCCGGTGCAGGCCATCTGGCGCTCCTGGAGCGGCGAGACACGGCCGTCCGGATACAGGATGAAGATCTTGGCGCGGGCGCGGCCGAGCAGGCCGTGGATCGCGGCGGCGCCGGTGTCGCCCGAGGTGGCGCCGAGCACGGTGAGCGACTCGTTGCGCGTCACGCACTGGTGCTCGTAGAGGTGCCCGAGGAACTGGAGCGCGAAATCCTTGAAGGCCAGCGTCGGGCCGTGGAACAGCTCCAGTACCCAGGTCTTGTCGTCGAGCTGCCTGAGCGGAGCGATGTCGGCGTGGTCGAACTTCGTATACGCGGCGGCGGCCATGCGCGCGAGGTCGGCGGCGGGGATGTCGGTGGCGAAGAGCGCGAAGAACTCGCGGAGCAGCTCCGGATACGAGAGCCCGGCCCAGCCCTGCCATTTGCCGGAGAGGTCGGGCAGCGACTCGGGCAGGAACAACCCGCCGTCGGGCGCAAGACCGAGGGCGACGGCCTCGGAGAACGAAACGGAAGGTGTCTGGCCGCGGGTGGAGATGAAGCGCATGGCGGGCGGAAAGAGGTCAGAGGGCAGAGGTCGGATGACAGAGGAACAAGCTCGGAAGTGAGAAGACAGAGGCCGGATGAGGGAAGGCGGAAGTCAGCCCCTGCGGCACCTTCCGGAGCCTTTGCCTTCGTACCTGCGAGCGGCTCAATGCGGCCGCATTTCAACTCGGAGGACAAACGGGCCGGGGTTCTGCATCATGCTTCCCAGCATCCGGCCGACTTCGTGCGCCAATCCAGTAAGCTCTTCGAAAATCTCGGCGGAAACATAACCGTGCTCGCGAGCGAAGAGCAGCCAGTTCTCGGTCTCGTGCAACTCGCCATCGGAATCGGAGAGCTTGCTCACGAAATGGGCCTCGTACCGGCGTTTTCCCCATGCCTCGGCAATATTCCCACTGACCGACCGCGAAGCTCGCCGAATCTGGTCGGTGAGGGCGAAGCGTTCCTCTGCGGGCCATTTTTTCGAAATGTCGAAAACGCGAACGCCCAGTCTGAACGCATTCTGCCAAACCACGAGATCCGTGAAGTGCCGAATCGGTTGTCCGCTTCGCTCGTTCATTCGTTCGTCTCCTTGTTTCAACGAATCTGTAACTACGCCCATGGCACGCCAACAAAACAGAAAGGCCCCCTCGGATCTTCCGAGATCGGGCCTCTGCCTGCCGTCCTCTGTCCTCTGACCTCTGTCCTCTGGACCGCGCTCAGGCGCGATCCAGCCCGAAGGCGGTGTGCACGGCGCGCTGGGCGTCGTCGATCTTTGCGGCGTCGACCGTCACCGAGATCTTGATCTCGGAGGTGCTGATCAGGTCGATGTTGATCCCCTGCGCGGCGAGCGACTGGAACAGCATGGCGGCGACGCCGGAGTGCGTCTTCATGCCCACGCCCACGATGGAGAGCTTGGCGGTGTTCTCGAAGAGCTCGACCTTGCCGCCGCCCAAGCCGGCGAGGACCTTGTCCACCACGGTCTTGGCCTTGTGAACCTCGGTCTTCGGTACCGTGAAGGTGAGATTGGCGAGACCGCCGTGGCCCATGTTCTGGACGATCATGTCGACCACAATGGCGGCGTCCGCGAGCGCGCGGAACACCTGCGCCGCCGTGCCCGGCTTGTCGGGAATCTGGCTGACGACGACCTTCGCCTGGTCCTTGTCGACGGCCACGCCGCGGACAACGACATCTTCCATGGATTTGGTTTCTGCCTTCACGATAGTACCGGGGTTGTTGTTGAAGCTGGAACGGACCTCGAAATCGACGCCGAACTTGTGCGCGAACTCGACGGAGCGCGACTGCATGACCTTCGAGCCGGAGCTGGCGAGCTCGAGCATCTCGTCGTAGGAGATCTCCTGGATCTTGCTCGCGGCCGGCACAGCGCGGGGGTCGGCGGTGTAGACGCCGTCCACATCGGTGTAGATCTGGCAGATGTCGGCTTTCACCACGTGCGCCACGGCGATGGCGGTGAGGTCGGAGCCGCCGCGGCCGAGGGTGGTCGTCTCGCCCGCCTCGTTGACGCCCTGGAAACCGGCGACGATGACGACCTTGCCCTGGGCGAGGTCGTCGTTGAGGGGCGAGGAGTCGAAGCGCTTGATCTTGGCCTTCGTGTGGAAGTCGTCGCTCACGATGCCCGCCTGTTGGCCCGTGCGGGACACGGCCGGCACGCCGAGCGCCTGCAACGCCATCGCGGTGAGCGCGATCGTCTCCTGCTCGCCGATGGCGAGGAGCATGTCCATCTCGCGTTCATCGGGGTGTGGCGTGATCGCCTTGGCTTTGGCGATGAGTTCGTTGGTCACGCCGGCGCGGGCGGAGACGACGACAACGAGTTCGTTGCCCTGGTCGCGCCATTCCTTGATGCGCTGCGCGACCTTCTTGATACGCTCGATATCGCCGACGGACGTGCCGCCGTATTTTTGGACAATGCGGGCCATGGATGGAAGAGGGGCGGCGAGGTAAAGGGCCGAATTCGGCGCTGGCAAGCACGGGTGTGCCGCAGACGGCAAACCGCCCGGCGCGACACCGTGGAGGGCCATCTCGCAACCGGATCGACCACCGGTGCGTGGCCGACGGTCGGGCCTACGGCTTCTTCTTGGCGAACTTGCTCTCCGTACCGGCGAGCAGGCGCTGGATGTTGGCCCGGTGGCGGACGATGATGAACACCGCGAGCAGGCAGAAGAACAGCGTGAGGAAAAGGGTCTGGTGCAAGAGCCAGGACGAGAGCGGCAGGCTCGCCGCCAGCAGGATCGAGGCGAGCGACACGTAGCGCGTGGTGTAGAACACCGCCACCCACACCCCCACCCCGATCAATGCCACCGGCCAGCTGAGCGCCAGCAACCCGCCAAGGCTGGTCGCCACGCCCTTGCCGCCGCGAAACCCGATGAAACACGAGAACGAGTGGCCCACGATCGCGCCGACCATGCCGGCCACGGCCATGCGCTCGGCGAGTTCGCCCCCGGCGAAACCGAGCACCGGCAACAGCGGCCAGAGGGCAGCCAGCACCCCCTTCAGAAAATCGAGCAGGAAGACCAGGTTGCCCGCCTTCTTGCCGATCGAGCGTTTCACGTTGGTCGCCCCCGGGTTGCCCGAGCCGACCTTGAAGATGTCGACTCCGTGCGCCCGGGCGACCCAGACGCCGAAGGGCAGCGAGCCGAGCAGGTACCCGGCGACCAAGGCGCTCAAAAGCGGAAGGATCATGGGAGGAGGATGAGCGGACCGCCCGATAGGGCTGGACCGCGAAGCCGTTCGGCCCAGGCGCGGAGCTGAACCGCCGGTGCGGCCCAGCTGCCACGCGACGGAAGCCTCAGAACTGCACGAAATTCGCGAGCTTGATGGCGGGGTTGCCCTTGATCTCCTTGCGGGCGGCTTCGCTCGGCTCGTTGTCGACGAGCACCACCATGTAGGCGGTGCCACCGGGTGTCAGGCGCGAGAGCGACATGTCGGCGATGTTCACGCCGTCCTTGCCGAGCAGAGTGCCGACCGTGCCGACCATGCCGGGCTGGTCGATGTTCTCGAGCACGAGCAGCTTGCCCTCGGCAGGCACCTCGACCTCGCGGCCGTTGATGCCGACGATGCGCGGCTGCTGCGTCTTCCCGATCAACGTGCCGCGGGCGGAGTGGACCGAGCCGTCGGCCGCGGTGGCCTCGACGACGATCAGGTCGGTGTAGTCGCACTCGCTGTTCGACTTCACGACCTCGACGTTCACGCCGAGGCGCTGGAGGAGCATCGGCGCGTTGACGTAGTTGACCTCCTCACCGCTGATGCGGCGGAGGAAGCCGCGCTCGATGGCGCGGGTGACGGCGTTGGAGTCGATCTCGCAGACCTTGCCGAAGTAGGTGAACTTCAAAGACGCGATCTGGGCCGGGGCCACCTGCTGGGCGAGCGTGCCGAGCTTGGAGCCGAGATCGAGGTACGGCCCGAGCACCTTCAGGGCGGCGGCGTCGATCGAGGGCATGTTGACGGCGTTGCGGATCACGCCGCCGGCAAGCACATCGGCGATCTGCTCGGCGATCTCGATGCCGACGGACTCCTGCGCCTCGGCCGTGGACGCGCCGAGGTGCGGCGTGAGCACGAGGTTCGGGATCTGGCGGAACGGGTGGTCGGCCGGGAGCGGCTCCTCCTCGTACACGTCGAGGCCGGCGGCGGCGACCTTGCCGCTCTTCAGCGCCTCGACGAGCGCGGTCTCCTTGATGATGCCGCCGCGGGCGCAGTTGAAGATGCGCACGCCCTTCTTGCACTTCTCGAACGCCGCCTCGTCGATCATGTTGTGCGTATCCTCGGTGAGAGGCATGTGCACGGTGATGTAGTCGGCCTGCTTGAGCAGCTCGTCGAGCGTCACGCCCTCGACCTGCATGGCCTTCGCCCGGCTCGGCGCGAGGTACGGATCATAGGCCAGCACGCGCATGCCGAACGCCTGCGCCCGCTTCGCGACCTCGCCGCCGATGCGGCCGAGGCCGACGACGCCGAGCGTCTTCCGGAAAAGCTCGATACCGCTGAAACTCTTGCGGTCCCACTTGCCGGCCTTCATCGAGGCGGCCGCCTGCGGCACGGGCCGCGCGCCGCAGAGCATGTGGGTGAATGTGAGCTCGGCGGTGGCGATCGTGTTGCCCGAGGGCGTGTTCATCACGACGACGCCGCGCGCGGTGGCGGCCTCGACGTCGATGTTGTCCACACCCACGCCCGCGCGGCCGACGACCTTCAGCAACGGCGCCGCGGCGATCACCGCGGCGGTGATCTGCGTCTCCGAGCGCACCGCGATCGCGTGCACATCCTTCACCAGAGACAGGACCTTTTCCGGCGAGGAGCCGTAGGCTTCGATGACTTCGAAACCCGGCTGTTTGCGGAGCAGTTCCACCCCCTTGGGCGAGATCTTGTCGGCGACGAGGATTTTCATGGTTTGGGACAAACGAGGCAGCGAGCGAACCGGTCCGCCGGATCGCCGGCAAGGAAAAGGTTCGCGCGCCGCCGGGGCCCCCGCCCCGACGCCACGATTGACGCTCGGCCCCGAATCCCCGAAGAAAACCGCGCCATGAACGCAGGACTGCCGGCGCCGATCCCCGCCAACATCAAGCCCACGGACCTCCGCGGCATCCTGAAGTATGTGCCCCGTTTCCAGGGACAGATCTTCGTCGTCGCCGTGGACGGCGCGGTCGTCGCCGACGAGAACTTCGCCAACATCCTCCTCGACATCGCGGTGCTCAAGAGCCTCGGGATCAAGGTCGTGATCGTCCACGGCATCGGCCGCCAGATCCGCGACCTCTCGGCCTTGCGCAAGATCGCGATCAGCGACGCCACCGGCGAAGGCGTGACCGATGCCGCCACCCTCGACCTCGCCATCCGGGCCTCCTCGCGCGTCTCCCACCAGATCCTCGAAGGCCTCACCCAGGCCGGCCTGAAGTGCGCGATCACCAACGCCGTGCGCGCCGTGCCGATGGGCATCATCAAGGGCGCCGACCTGCAGTTCACCGGCCGGGTCGACCGGTTGGACAAGGATTTCCTCCTCCAGCTCATCCAGCTCGGCGCCGTGCCGATCCTGCAGCCGATCGGCTTCGATCGCGACGGCCGCACCCTGCGCCTCAACTCCGACCTGCTCGCCCGCGAGGTCGCCGAGGCCCTCGGCGCCACCAAGATCGTCTTCCTCGCCCAAGCCCGCGGTCTCGAGATCGACGGCGAGATCCGCCGCGAGTTGCCGGTCGAGGTGCTCGCCGAGATCCTCGAGAAGAAACCCGAATCCCTGCCCTCCGCCCTCGACAGCAAGGCACGGCAGGCCGTGGCGGCGATCCTCGCCGGTGTGCCGCGCGTGCACCTCGTCGACGGCGAACTGCCGGACGGCCTGATCAACGAGATCTTCTCCAACATCGGCGTCGGCACGCTGGTCTACGGCAACGACTACCAGCAGATCCGCCGCGCGACGCGCCGCGACGTGCGCGCCATCTACAATCTCCTGCGCAACGCGGTGAAGCGCGAGGAGCTCGTCCACCGCACCCAGCAGGCCATCGAGCGCAACATCGACCAGTTCTTCGTCTACGAGATCGACGAGAACCTCGTCGCCACCGTCTCGCTCGCGTTCTACCCCGACAAGCCGCAGCTCGCCGAACTCGGCTCGCTCTACGTCGTGCCGTATTACCACGGCCGCGGGCTGGGGAAGAAGATGGTCGCCTTCGCCTGCCGCGAGGCGCAGCAGCGCGGCGCCACCGAGGTCGTGGCGCTCTCGACCCAGGGTTTCGCCTTCTTCACCGGCGTCTGCGGCTTCGCCGAGACCGGGAAGGAGATCCTGCCCGAGGCGCGGCTCAAGTCCTACGAGGAAAGCGGCCGCAACTCCCGAGTCCTCCTGCGCAGGGCCGGCTGAACCGGCCCCGCTTCGACACCGCTCCCGCGGAGCCCGAGTTGGCGCACGCCGCCTGGCGGCCTTGCCCGTCGGGTGCGGGCTCGCACCAGCCAGGCGCTCCGCCCGGCCACAGTCCGCCGGCCCCACCAATGCGGCCGGATCAAGCCGGCAGAGCTTGCGCCGGACCGGCGCGCCTCCGCACCGCGCACACACCGCGGCCCCCTGCTCCAAACTTCGGCTACACGTTCGGCTTCCGTTTCGGGACCGGCGGCCCCCAGATCCGAAGTAAATAGTCCGCTAGATTGAGCAGGCTCGTCCGCGGAACTCCGCCACGCTCCATCCAGCCGCGGAACGGCTCCGTGTGGTTTCCCCGCTCGCGGATGTAGTGCCAGAGCTCGTCCGCCACGGCGGACGAGTCCATGCCGCCATGGCGAACCCGTGACGAGATCTTGTTTTCCCAGTGGCGCAATTCGTCCGGATGTGCTTGTAGATAATCGAAGACGGCCTGCTCGAACCGGTTGAGACTCATCGGGAAACCTTTCTCGGGCGGTGCGGTCCAAGGCAACAAAACTTACCGTGAACACCAACACCCCTCCCTCAAACTCCCCACAGCATCCCCAGAAGCCCGCCACACCGGCGCCCAGCGGTGCCGAGCGCCGCGCCAGTTCCAGCCTCGGTTCCGCCCCCGCTTCCGGTTCCTCCTCCCCCTCGTTCCTCGCCCAGGTCCCCGCCATTCTCATCACCGCCGGCGTCACGATCGGCGTGCTCGTCTGGCTGGGCAACCGCGTGATCGACAACATGACCCGGCAGAACGAGCGCCAGCTCGCCGAGCTCCGCGCCACCACCGAGCAGCGGATCAAGGAGTCGAACGACGCCCTCAAATCCCAGATGGAGGCGACCTACAGCCTGCTCAAGGACTCGGTCGAGAACCGCAAGGGCGGCCTCTTCATGACCGACGACGAGCTCGCTACGCTCAACGAGGAGAAGGTCTCCGTGCTCGCCAAGGCCCTCGCCGAGCAGATCCAGCCCTACGGCATGCCGATCCCGCGCAACCCGCAGGAGGCCGAGGAACAGCGCAACCAGCAGGTCGACGAGGTCGCCGGCCGCATGGCGGGCAAGATCCAGCCGATCCTCGAGCAGATGTCCAAGGAGACGTCGCTCACCAAGGACACCGTCGCCAACTACAGCCAACGCATCTCCGACCAGATCGCCGTGGTCCTCACCTCCGAGCTCGCGCAGAAACAGAAGCTCAACAACAACCTGCTCGAGTCGAACTCCATCGCCCAGGAGTCGATGCGCATCTCCCAGCAGATCACCGCGCTCTACCTCTCGCAGATGAAGAACGAGTCGCTGCTCGGCCGCATCCTGATGCTCCCCGCTCACGTCGTGCAGGACGTGGGCAAGGGCTCGATCGTGAACAGCAACGAACGCGAGAAGGTCGAGGCCCGCATCGCCGAGGACATGAAACGCCTCCAGCAGCGCCTCGACAACGTGAAGGCCAGCATGCCCACCCCCGAGACGCCCACCGCGGCCGCCCCCGCCGGCGGCAGCTGAGCCGGCGCCACCGCCCGCATCTTCCCGAGCCCGCGGCCCCGGCCGCGGGCTTTTTCGTCATCCCGTTCCGCCCGACGGGCCCGCTCCCACCCTCCGGTCGCCCGCCCCCGCCGTGGGCGGCCCGCGGCGGAAGCGCCCCGCGTCACCGTGGTTCGGATGCGCTACGCCACCACCCGCCGCCGCCGGTTCTCGAGGCCGAACAGCTCCTTGAGCACGCCCCAGGCGCGCCGCAGCCCCACGTCCGTGATCGTGTCGATCCCGCAAGCACGCGCCAAGGCGTCCTCGTGGCCGCAATAACGCGGCGGCAGCAGGACGATCGTGCGCTCCTCCTCCCCCACGGTCGCCTCGATCGTGGGATAGAAGCAGCCACGACCGACCGCGAGCGGATGCGCGGGCAGTTCGACCTGCTTCTCCGGCAGAACCAGCCACGGACGATAGCGGAACCGCAGCTGGCCCTCCGCGGTGCGGGCCAGCCGGCCATAGGTGCGCACCGGCGTATCCTTGATCCCGTTGCCCGCGAAGACCGCGTTCTCCCGCGGATCGGGCTCGAACCGCCGGCGCCGCAGGGTGAAGAAATCCCAGCAGAACATCGAGCCGTACACCGTCAGCCGGAAGGCCCAGCCCGCCAGGAAATACGAGACGACGATCACGACCAGCGAGCAGAGGATGCCGGCCCACGGCGGCATGAAATGGGTGACGCCCAAGAGGCCGAGCACGCTCATCCGCAGCGATTTCAGCGCGGCGTCCACCGCCCCCCACGGGCTGAGCAGGATCAGCACGTTGATCGCGTGCGCCGTGAACCAGACCAGCAGGAACACCGCGACGGCGAAGGGCGCGAGCAGGATGTTGAGCACGGTGGCGCCGTCGATGAACCCGAGTTGGATCATCGCGAGCCCGCTGGTCCCGAGCGCCGAGCCGGGCGCCCCGCCGCCGCTCGCCAGCACGCTGGTGAGCGTATCCAGAGTAAACGGAATCACCGCCCCGGCGGCGACCACACCGCTGAGCTTGTTCTCCAACGTCTCCGCCACGTCCAGCGGCTTCTTCCACCCGGGCGGCAGCGTCGCACCGGCGGCGTCCTTCAGCGCCACCGCGCCCACGATCAGCAGGCCGGTGATCCAATACTGCGGCCCCGCGTACCAGGGGAGCGAGGCCTTCTCCTCCGGGGTGTCCGCCTTCGCCCACCGGTATGCGCCGAGCGCGCTCACCCCGAGCATCGGAGAAATTGCGATACCTGTGATCTGCGTGAGCGTGGACGCGAGCTGCGTCCCGAGGACCGGCGCCTCTTTCGCCTTCGGCGCCGCCGGTCTCGTCGCGGCCAGCAACGGTCCGGCGATCAGCGCACAGATCAGGGCCAGGCAGGTCCAGCGGGTAGTGGGTTTCATCAGCCCCTTCTATAAGCAGAACGCTATCCCGTGCCAAACCAGCATTGCACCTCCGGTTGTTTTCTCCGGCGCCCCCCGAATCCGCTTCCCCCGCCGTCCCCGCCCCCCCACACTCCGCCCGCTCTATTCATGGCCGCACCTACCTACGTCATCGGTCACCGCAATCCCGACTCCGACGCGATCTGCTCCGCCATCGCCTACGCCGACTATAAGAACCGGCGGGGCGACGCCTCCTGCATCCCGGCGCGCTGCGGCAACTCCAACGCCCGTATCGACACGATCCTCAGCCGCTTCGCACGCCCCCTGCCCGTCTATCTGAGCGATGTCACGCCGCGCGTGCGCGACATCATGACCACCAACATCGTGAAGGTCGGCCCGCAGGCCACCTGCGCC
The DNA here is from genome assembly GCA_023443985.1 of Verrucomicrobiota bacterium. Classification (GTDB taxonomy): domain Bacteria; phylum Verrucomicrobiota; class Verrucomicrobiia; order Opitutales; family Opitutaceae; genus CAJCBL01. The sequence continues at coordinate 10,579 of JAEZSJ010000246.1, forward strand.
GAAGCGCTCGAGCTCATCGACCACCACGACGTGCGCACGCTCCCCGTCGTCGAGAACGACCAGCGCCTGCTCGGCACGCTCTCCATCTTCCAGCTCGGCGGTTTCTTCCTCCCCCACATGAAGGAGGTCCGGCAGATGCGGCGCGTGCAGGGCACCCTCGCCGCCATCGCCCGCTCCCTGAAGGCCCGCGTGCTCCACCTCCGCGACGCCGACACCGTCGAGGAGCTCTACGTGCGCATCGGCGCCATGGATATCCGCTCCTTCGGCCGCTACACCCAGAGCGACAACATCCCCTGGGAGCAGACCATCATCATCGTCGGCGACCGCTGGGACATCCAACAGAAGTCCATCCAGAACGGCGTCCGCCTCCTCGTCATCTCCGGCGGCCTCCCCATCGACGACGAGGTGGTCAACCTCGCCCGCGAGAAGGGCGTCTCCCTCCTCGTCAGCCCGCTCGACTCCGCCACCACCTCCTGGGTCATCCGCGCCGCCTCCTCCATCGAGGCGCTCATCGACCGCAAGACGGCCACCTTCGATCCCGACACCCGCCTCACCGAGGCGCGGCGCAAGGTCGCCGCGCTCGCCGGCGCCGCCTATCCAGTCGTCGACGACGACCAGCATCTGCTCGGCATCTTCTCGAAGACCGACCTCATCAAGCCCGTGCAGACCCGGCTCATCCTCGTCGACCACAACGAGCTCACCCAGGCCGTGCCCGGCGCCGCCGAAGTCGAGATCGCCGAGATCATCGACCACCACCGCCTCGGGGCGCCGGCCACGAACCAGCCGATCCGTTTCATCAACGAACCCGTCGGCTCCACCTGCACCATCGTCGCCAACCTCTACCGGCGCGACGGCCTCGAACCCTCGCCCGAGATCGCCGGCCTGCTCATGTCCGGTCTCATCTCCGACACGCTGCACCTCAACAGCCCCACGACCACCGAGCAGGACCACGAGACCCTCGACTGGCTCGCCCCCCTCGCCGGCATCAAGAGCGCAGCGCTCGCCGACCTCATCTTCAGCTCCGGCTCGGTCATCCTCGCCCAACCGCCCGAGAAGGTCATCGCCGCCGACAACAAGATCTATGAGGAATACGGCCTGCGGTTCTCCGTCTCCCAAGTCGAGGAGCTCGGCTTCGGCAACTTCCGCGCCCATGCCGACGCCCTGGCCGATGCCCTCGACCAGCTCCGCCGCAGCGAGAACCTCTTCTTCTCCTGCCTCTTCGTGACCGACATCAACACCCAGAACTCCCTCCTCCTGGTCAAGGGGGACCACGAGTTCATCGCGCGCATCTCCTACCCGCACGCCGATCGCGAGGACACCTTCGACCTGCCCGGGATCGTCAGCCGCAAGAAGCAGCTCATTCCCTACCTCACCAGCGCGTTGCACGGCGCCCGGCACGACGGCTCCCTGCCGGTCAAACTCTGACGCGCCGCCGCGGGGCCGCTCCCGTAGGCGACGCCGCGCCCGTCTCCGGGCGTGGCCTGCGATCGCCGCCGCCTCCCCGCCACCGTCCGCCATCCCCCGGCGCCCGCCCGCCAAGGGCGACTGCCGTCCGTCGCCGGTCCTTTGACACCGAAGGATCGTTCCGCACGCTCTCGGCCGCATGCCCTCGACTCCCATCGTCCGGATTCGCGAGCTCACCCGCATCTTCCGCCAAGGTGAGATCAACGTGACCGCCCTGGACCGCGTCACCCTCGACATCGCCGAAGGCGAGTTCCTCACCCTCATGGGCCCGTCCGGCTCCGGCAAATCGACATTGCTCCACATCATCGCCGGCATCGACCGCCCCACCTCCGGTGCCTGCATCGTGCAGGAGCACGACATCGCCACGCTCGACGAGTCGGCCCTCGCGGACTGGCGGAACCAGAATGTCGGCTTCGTCTTCCAGACCTTCAACCTGATCCCCGTCCTCACGGCCTTTGAGAATGTCGAGCTGCCGCTCCTGCTCACCCGTCTGGGCGGCAAGGAACGCCGCCGGCTCGTGACCGCCGCCCTCGAGATGGTCGGCCTCGGCGACCGCGCCAAACACCTCCCCCGGCAGCTCTCCGGCGGCCAGGAGCAACGCGTCGCCATCGCGCGCGCCCTCGTCGTCGATCCCAAGCTCGTCGTGGCCGACGAACCCACCGGCAACCTCGATTCCCACTCCGCGGCCGATGTGCTCGAAATCCTCCGCGCGCTCAGCCGCGACGCCGGCAAGACCGTCATCATGGTCACGCACGATCCCAAGGCCGCCGCCTACGGCACCCGCAGCATCCACCTCGAGAAGGGGGAACTCGTCGCCTGAAGTGGAGCAAAGCCGCGCCGGCCCCCCCCCCCGGTCTCCGCTCCACCCTCCCCGTTCCGCGTCTCCCTCCTTCCGCTCTCCGCCTTCCGGTCTCCCCGATGACCATCCCCGGCTTCATCGTCCGCAACGCCTTCCGCAACAAGCGCCGCGCCGCGTTGTGCGTCTTCAGCGTCGCCTCCTCCATCTTCCTCCTCGTCGCGCTCCTGGTCGTGCTCAACGAGTTCACCAATCCGCCCGAGGACGCCGGCACCGAGTTGCGCATCGCCGTGCGCAACAAGGTCTCCCTCGCCGCCCCGCTGCCCGTCCGCCAGCGCGCGCTCATCGAGAAGATCCCGGGCGTCGCCGCCGTCACCGGCCTCAGCTATTTCGGCGGCAACTACCGCGGCGAGGACACCACCTTCTGGGCCCAGTTCGCGATCGAGCCCGAGCAACTCCTCGCCGTCTTCGGCGAGGCCCACCTGCCGCCCGGCCAGCTCGAGGCCTGGATCGCCAACCGCACTTCCTGCATCGTCGGCGCCGATACCGCCGCCCGCTACGGCATGAAGATCGGCGACCGCATTCCCATCGTCGGCAACTACTATCCCGTCGACCTCGACCTCACCATCGTCGGTATCTACGAAGGAACCACCGACGACCGCAACGTCTTCTTCCACCACAAGTACCTCGACGAGCTCCTCGGCGATCCCGGCACGGTCGGCATGTGGTGGATCAAGGCCCGCGACGCCGACTCCGTCCCGCGCATCATCGACGCCGTCAACGCCGCCTTCGCCAACACCTCCGCCGAGGTGCTCGCCGAGACCGAGCGCGCGTTCCAGCTCGGGTTCGTGTCGATGTGGGCCAACATCAAGGTGCTCATCTCCTCCATCAGCTCGGTCGTCGTCTTCGCCCTGCTGCTGGTCACCGCCAGCACCATGAGCATGGCGATCCGCGAGCGTCTGCGGGAGCTCTCGGTCCTGAAGGCGTTGGGGTTCCGCCGCCATGAGCTCTTCGCCTTCATCCTCGCCGAGAGTTTCGGCCTCGCCACGGCCGGGCTCCTCCTCGGCGCCGGCGGCGCGTGGCTGCTCCTCGGCTCCGTCGACGCGCCCACGTTGACCGGCGGCCTGTTCCCCACGCTCGAGGTCACCCCGCGCATCCTCGGCGCGGCCGCCGTGGTCGCCGCCCTCCTCGGCATCGTCTCCAGTCTGGCGCCGTCGCTCTCCATCGCGCGCCTCAGCGTCGCCGAAGGATTGAAGACCCTGGACTGACCGCCGCCCTCGCCCCGTCGCACGCCACATTCGCCCACTGCTCCCCGTGCTCCACCTCCTCCAATACCACGTCCGCTCGATCTTCGTCCGCTGGCGCGCCACCGCCGCGACGATCCTCGGCCTCGCGCTGGTCGTCGCCGTCTTCGTCGTGCTGCAGGCGCTGGCCGCCGGCATCGAGAGCGCCAGCGCGAACACCGGCGACCCGCGTAATTTCCTCGTCGTCCGGCAGGGCGCGCTCGCGGAGACCACCAGCGTCGTCACGCGCGAGCAATACAACATTATCCGGTTCCAGGACTGCGTCGCCCGCGACGCCGCCGGTCAGCCCCTCGCCACGGCCGATGTCCACGTCATCCTCAACCTCCCCCGCCGCGACGGCACCGGCAGCGCCAACGCCCTCCTGCGCGGGGTCTCGCCGCAGGCGCTCGCGCTGCGGCCCCAGGTGAGCCTCGTCGAGGGCCGCTGGTTCCAGCCGGGACGGCGCGAGGTCGTCGTCAGCCGCCGGCTCGCCGCCCGTTTCGCCAACATGCACCTCGGCGGCCGGTTCAAATCGGGCGGCGTCGAGATGACCGTGGTCGGCCACCTCGACGGCCAGCGCACCGCGTTCGACTCCGAAATCTGGATCGACGCCGACGAGGCGCGCAGCGCGTTCGACCGGCCCGATTTCTCCAGCGTGCTCGTGCGCGCCGCCTCGCCCGAGGCCGCCGCGGTCCTGAAACCGCTGCTCGAGGGCGAGCGCCGTCTCAAGATGAAGGTTGTCCGTGAGACCGAATACTACCGCGAGCAGACCCGCGCCGCCCTTCTGCCGCGCCTGCTCGGCAACGGACTTGCGTTGATCATGTCGATCGGCGCCATGTTCGCCGCGATGAATACGCTGTACGCGAGCGTCGCCTCTCGCACCCGCGAGATCGGCACCCTCCGTGTCCTCGGCTACCGGCGCCGCAGCATCCTCCTCGGCTTCCTGCTGGAAGGCGCCCTGCTGGCGGCTGTCGGCGGCGTGCTCGGCTGCCTCCTGGCCCTGCCGATGCACGGCTACAGCGCCGGCACCCTCGGCTGGGAGTCGTTCACCGAGATGGTGTTCGACTTCCGGATCACCCCCGCCCTCGCGGTGCGGGGCGTCGCCTTCGCGGTCCTCATCGGCCTGTTCGGAAGCCTCCTCCCCGCGGTCCGCGCCGCCCGTCTGCCGGTGATCGCGTCGCTGAAATCCGTCTGAACACCGACGCCGGCGCCCTGCCCAACCCGTACCCTGTGAAAACATCCAACCTGTCCCAGTTGCGCATCGATCCGGCCCAGAAACGCCGGCCCCGCGGCGCGGTGAAGACGATCTTCATCGTGGTCGCTCTCGCCCTCGCCGCCGCCGGCTACTTCGCCTATCCCCGCGCCGGGGCGGACCGCCGTGTCGTGGGACCGAAGCCCGGCGCCCAGTCCGAGGTCGCGGATGCGACCCGCACCGCGCCCGCCGCCGGTCCCGCGCGCGGCGACTCGACGACTCCCGCCGGTTCGCCGGTCGCGGACCACTCTGTCCAGTCGCTGCTGACCGTCTCCGGCTACATCATCAACCGCGAACGCATCGAGATCAGCCCGCGTTTCCAAGGCGTCGTGGCGTGGATCGGGGTGAAGAAGGGCGACCCCGTCGAGAAGGGCCAGATCGTCGTGCGGCTCGAAGACGCCGAGCAGCGCGCCAATGTCGCCGCCGCCGAGGGCCGGCTCGCCACCGCGCAGGTCGGCGTCGAGCGCGCGGAGCTCGCCTATCGCCGCATCCATGACCTCTATCTGGGGCAGGTCGTCTCCGACGACGCCGAGGACGAGGCCCGTCTCGCGGTCGCCGCCGCAAACGCCGCGCGCCGCGAAGCCGAGGGCCAGCTCGCCCTCGCCCGCACCTATCTCGAGTGGACGGTGATCCGCTCACCCATCTCCGGCGTGGTGCTCGAGAAGCTCGCCGAGCCGGGCGAACTGGTCACGCCCCAGAGCTTCGGCGGTACCCGCGGTCCCAGCACGGCGGTGCTGGCCGTCGCCGATCCGCGCGACCTCCAGGTCGAGCTCGACATCAACGAGTCGGACCTCGCGAAAATCGCGCTCGGCGACCGTTGCCGCGTGATCCCCGAGGCGTACCCGGACCGCAGCTACGAAGGCGCCGTGGCCGAGATCTCCCCGGAGGCGAACCGCCAGAAGGGCACGCTCCAGATCAAGGTCGGCATCCAGTCGCCCGACAAGCATCTCACCCCCGAGCTCACCGCCAAGGTCGAGTTTCCCCGAAAGTAGCCCGCCCTGCGTCCGCCCGCCGGACCGCCCGCTTCCGGCGTTTCCCGCGCCCATTCGGGCGGTCGCACTCCCGGCAACCGCTGCTCCCGTGGCCGTGACCCTCGCAGAAGCCGTCGCGCCAGCCGTCGCGCAAGCCGTCGCCGAGCCCGACCCACACACGGCGGTGCGTTCCCGCCCCCGCGCGTTTTCTTGATACGGCCGTATCACAAAAACGCGCGGGCAGCACTCACCGCACTCCGTCGGCCAGCAACACCTCGGCACAGTCGGCCAAGGCTTCTTTTCGCGCGGCCCACAGCTCGATACCGCGATAACCCGACGGAAGCAGCTCCTCCGGCAGAAATGGATCCTTCCGCACGATCTGTCGCCAGGCCCGTTGCTCCGTCGCAAGCCACTCGGACCACGCCTTCGCGCCGCGACTCCGCCCCGGGCGCAGCCGTAGGATCTCCGCATACGCCGCGTGGCACTTGGCCAAACCGGTGAAGTCCCACGCCGAACGCACCATGGCCTCGCTGCTCTCACCACCGATCGGCACAGCCTCGAGAAACGTCAGGCTCTCCGGGATGGTGTTCTTCTCCCCGAGTTGCGCGCGAAAGGCGCCGATCGGGTCGGGGGAGAGCCAGACGCTGTTTTGCAGCCATCCGAAACGGAACTCATGCAGACGTCGCCGCAACCGGGTCCGAACCGCGGTGTCCGTCTCGGGCACGTCGAACGCCACGATCCGCCAGCGGTGGTCCCACCGCCGCGCCCAGAGCGCCAGCGGGTCGACCCCACCCTGCGCCCAGCGTCGGCCCTCCTCGGTCAGCCGGACGATTCGCTGGTCGATCGGGCCCTCGCCGTGGACCTCGACGCGGCCTGCCTCGCGCAACCGCTGCAGATGATGCCGGAGGCGTCCGCTCCGCGTGCACTTGCTCCAGACCACTCGCGCGACCGCGCCGGAGATCTCGCCGCCCACCGCCGCGAGGGAGAGCACAAATCGTAATGAGCCCGCCATACGCGACCATCCTGCCAACAGACGCCCGCTGTGCCAAGCGCGCGTTTTTGTGATACGGCCGTATCACGAAAACGCGCGACCTCCCGCGCCGACGGCGCGGGGGCGGGAGGCCGGGGCCCTTGGGCTGGCACCCTGCTCCATCAACGGGTCTTCCGCACCAGCCGCAGCAGCGATTCGCTGGGATTCAGCCGTGCGACTTCACCCAGCGGCACCCACTCGACCGCGTGCGACTCGTCGCTCACGAGCAACGGCTCCTCCGGGTCGGCCTCGATCAGGAAGCGCAGATCCAGGTGCCAATGCTCGGGCTCCTCGCCCCGCGCCGGGATCCGGTGGCGATCCAGATCGAACAGCGCTTCGCCCACCACCCGCAGCCGCGTGAGCCCGGCCTCTTCGCGCGCCTCCCGCAGCGCCACCCCGAGCAGGTCGGCCTCGCCGTCGGCATGCCCGCCGAGCTGCAGCCAACGACCCAGTTTCCGATGATGCGTGAGTACCACCCGCTCGCGCGCCGGATCCACGACCCAGGCCGAACCGGTGAGGTGCCCTTCGCGGCAACTACGTTCTAAACAATCCGCATGCGTCTCCACGAACGCGATCACTGCGGCGGTCATCGCCGCCTCGTTCGCCTCAAGCGGCCGCGTGGCGTGCGCCCGCAGCAACCGGAGCACCGGCGCGCGTTTCATCGCGTCTCAAACCACTTCGGCTCCGTCGCCACCGGCGAGTTCTCGACGAGGTCGAGCACCTCCTCGACTGTGCGCGCCACATGGAACAGCCCGAGGTTGGTGGCCTTGTTGAAACGCTCCGCGATCATCCGGTCGAAGAACCGCAGCAGGTCGTCGTAGAAACCGTCCTGGTTCAGAAACACGCAGGGCTTCCGCAGCACGTCGAGCTGTCGCAGCGCGAGGATCTCCATGATCTCCTCGAGCGTGCCCCAGCCGCCGGGCAGCGTCACAAACGCGTCGGCGCGCGACTCCATCAGTAGCTTCCGCTCCCTCATGGTGACGACCGTCACGAGTTCGTCCGCCTCGTCGAAGGCGAGCTCCTTGAGCTTCATGAACTCCGGGATCACCCCGATCACCCGGCCGCCGCCGGACTTCACCGTGCGGGCCACCGTACCCATCAACCCGGTACGCCCGCCGCCGTAGACCAGCCCCCACCCCCGCGCGACCATCGCCCGCCCGAGGGCCTCGGCGGCCGCGTAGTACTTGCGGTCGAGCCGGTCGCTCGAGGAGCAGTAGACGCAGAGCGTCTTCGGGGTGCGCGGGAGCAGCGGTGCGGTCATCGGCCGCCGATGTCACCAGCCGCGCGGGGCGCGCGCAAGCCGCCTTCCACCCGCTACTCCTCCGCCACCGGCTCGACCTGCAGAAAGCTCACGTTGCAGCGCTCCGGCTGCGTCAGACAGTAGTGCACCGCGACCGCCACATCCTCGGCCTTGAGCATCGCCCCCTTCTTCTGCTCACGGCGCTGGACGGCGGCATCCGCGATCTCCTCGCCCTCCTCGTCGAAGAAGGAGGTGCCGGTGAGGCCCGGCTCGATCAGCGTCACCCGGATGCCGTCCTTCGCGACCTCGCTGCGCAGCGCGCGGGAGAATCCGCGGATCGCCATCTTCGCCGCCACATAGAGCGAGGAGCCCTCGCTCGCGTACTCGGCCGAGGTCGAGCCGATGTTCACGATATGCCCCCGCTTCCGCCCTCGCATCTGGGTCAACGCCCGACGCGTGCAGTCGATGTAGCCGAGCAGGTCGGCGTTCAACCGGTAGCGCCACTCGGCCTCGCCGCCCGCAGCCGCCGGCCCCCCGGGCACCGCCGCGTTGTTCACGAGCACATCGAGCGGACCGAACTCGCGCTCGATGGTCGTGAAAACCCGCACCACGTCGCCCGGGTCAGCCTGGTCGGCAGTGATCCCGGCGGTCCGAGTCCGGCCGTTCTCGAGGGTTGCGAGCGCCTCGTCGAGCTCGGGCTGGTGTCTCCCGAAGATGAAGACGTTCGCGCCGTTGGCGACGAGCAGCGCCGCCGTGGCGCGCCCGATGCCCGTCGTGCCGCCGGTGATCAGGACATTCCGTCCCGCCAGGACCGGCGGGACGGTCTGGTCGGCGGAGAGGGCGAGCGGTGCGGTACTCATGCCCGACGGTACCGCCGCCGCGGCGTCGCCGCCATCGGAGCAAATCCGATCCCGCCACCCGCTCACGCACCGGTCACCGCCGCGGAGACCTCGCGCGCCACCATCGGCGCCGGCGGTCGCCTCCGGCCGATCCGGCCGCTTCGCCAGAGCAGGAGGCAGGCGAACACCGCAAGCCACCAGGGCACGAGATGGCGTTGGCCGACCAACACGACCAGCGAGTCGCTGACGGCGCCGATCTGGTCCACGTAAAGGAGGTCGCGCAGCCCCGGGTAGTCCCGGAAGAAGTCGCAGTACACCGCCAGCGCCGTGGAGATCAACGCGCCCCCGACGACCACGACCGTGCCCGCAAGCGCCGCCGCTATCGGCCGGCGCAGCAGTCGGAGAGGCAGGAGCAACACCGCGAGCAGACACAGGGAGAGCAGCGTCCCGGTCCAGGCGGCCGCGGTCGCCGCCTGCACATGCGCCCAGTAGAACTCGACCAACCCGCCGTACGCCCACGTGATCCAGTAGACCCGGGGTCCCGGAGGCACGATCGACCGGCACCGCCATCCGGCCACGAGCGCCGCCCCCGCCAGGACGCCGTAGCCGTTGAACCCGGCACCGGCCGCGACGAGGACCGCGACCAGCCACCAACCGGCCCATCCCGCCGCCCGTGCGACCCGCCCCCGGGGCCCGCGCAGCCACCGGCCGCCCAGCACTAGTCCCGCCAGGAGCGCCGTCAACGCGAGCGTGTAGCCGAACGGCCCCACCAATCGAACTTTTCGATACGGATTCTCGTCGAGCCAGTCGTACCAAGCCACGCCGTCCCACACGAATCCCGGCCGGACGAGGACCTCCTCTCCCGCAAGGTGTTCTCCGACCCGATACCAGAGCAGCTTTGTCGCGGACCGCTCCGTGGGCGCCCGCCCGCGGGGCGCCTCGTGGCGTTCCCGACCATCCACAGAGACCGCGTCGAGCGCGGGCTTGAAGCCCTGCGCGGGTGACACCTCGGCGTGGATGAGCACCGGGAGCAGGCCCTCGGCCCCGGCGGGCCAGAGGGGGGGAATCCACGCGCCGAGCACACGAAAAAAGGCCGCGCGGGCCGGTCCCCGGATCTCGAGCTGCGGCAGCGGCACCTCCGGGTGGCGATCGCGATACCAGTAGGCGTGCTCCACCACGTAGTTGAACTGCAGCCGCAACGTGGGATGCAGGCCCGCCAGGCCGCGCAGGCTCTGCTCGATCTCGAAGGTCGCCACGCGTTCGCCCGGCACCTCCGAAGGCCGCCAGTCGAATCGGGTGCCATCCTGCACCAGCAACCGGCCGTCCTCGCGGTGGATCTGGTAGGAAAGGCGCGCCTCGGGGTCCAGCACCCGCCCGGTCGTGTAGACGCCGGTCAGCCGGACCATCTCCCCCTCAGGCACGAACTCGACGCAGCCTTCGATCTCCACGTCGCCGGCATGCAGGAAGAACGGGACAGGCAACGGCCCGCCGTCCTCCGCGGCGACCAACTGCAGGCGCGCCGCCGGTGGCTCGTCGAGCGGGGGGGGCGCCGCGACGGCGGCCGCGGCCAGCAGCCAGGGCAGAGCTCGTATCAGTCTCCTCATGGCGACAGACGCTCGGGGTACCGCAGCGCAAGCGTGGTCAGCACCTCGCTGTCGACCGGGCCCATTCCCCGGGTGAACCGGCCGTCGGCGGAGCACACCTCCCCGTGCAGCGCGGAGACCGTGCGGCCGTTCCGGCCGAGGCTGTTGCCGGTGAACGTCGGGGGCACCGGCAGGCCCAGCTCCTCGAGCACGGTCACCGGGAGGTCCTGCAGGCCCGCCACCTCCTCGATCCGCCGCGGGGCGGCGGACAACCCGTGGATCACCAGCGGGACGGAATCCTCGAGCGGCTGCGCCCGCACCTGCGCGAGCCTGCGGCGCAGCAACGGCTCGCAGGAGCTGTCATGATCTCCGAATACAGCGACGATGCAGTCGTCGAGTATTCCCGCCGTCTTGAGCGCCGCGAAGAAGCCCGCGATGCTCTCGTCGACGTAGCGGACGGAGTGCACATAGTCGTCGACAAAACCCTTCGCCGGCAGCCCGCGCCGCTCCCGCACATACGTGCACGGGAAATGGCTGGTGAGCAGGATCACGTGCGCGAAGGTCGGCCGCTCGGCCGCGGCCAGGCGCCGCGCCGCCTGCAGGAGGACCGAGGCGTCGGAGACACCCCAGCCCAGCAGATCGGAGGCGTCCAGCTCGTCGCGGAAGAACGACCGTTCGAAGCCGAGCGCGCGATGGGCCGCGGCCCGGCGCCAGAAGGAGCCGGTGTAGCCGTGCATCGACCAGGTGTCGTAGCCGGCGGCGTGCAGGACCCGCGGCAGCGAGGGCACGCGGTCGAGCGGTTGGCTCACATAGGCCGGCGCACGCCGCAGGGGCACCAGCGAGGTCAGCACCAGCAGTTCGGCGTCCGTGGTGCGGCCGCCGGCGGTGTTGTCCAGCGTGTTCACAAACCACACCTGCTCGCGCGCGAGCTTCTCGAGGAACGGCATCAGGGGGCGACCCTCGTGGCGCGCGCGGAGCACCAGACCGTCGACCGACTCCATCTGCACGAAGACAACGTGTTTCCGGCGCGGGGGCGCGCCGGCCGCGGCCGACGCCGGGGCCCGTGCCGCCGCCAACTGCCGCAGAAAGTCGCGATACGGGGCGGGATCGCGCGAGCCGAGCTGGGCGTTCCACCATCGGCCACGCACCACATCCGCGATGTCGAAACACACGTAGCCCACGCCCCCGAGCTCCTCGAGCGCCAGCGCGTTCGAGAACCGCAGGCCCACCCGCACCCAGGGCCGGGTGGCAAGCAGACCAGCGGCGGTCAGCGCGCAAAGCACCACCCACACCGCGAAGCCACGGCGCCATCCCCGGGCCGGTCTGGTCACGGCCGGCCTCGTCGCGCGGGCACAGTTCTCTGCAGCATCGTTCTCCACCGGAGTAGGTCTTGGGCTGTCGTTCTCGCGAGCCGGTCGCCGCATCACGGCGGCACGAGCTTCGCAAAAAGGCGATGCGGAAACTTGCGCCAACCCGAGGGGCGGCCCATGCGCGGCAACGGGTTTCTCCCCGCGTCGGGATGGTGGGCGATACTGGACTCGAACCAGTGACCCCCAGTGTGTGATACTGGTGCTCTAACCAACTGAGCTAATCGCCCGAACGGGAGTGCAGGAAAACGCATATTCCCCCGGCGAAATCCACAAAATTCTTCAGCGAGCACCACCTTTCCGGGTTCGCCCCGGGCACCCTCCCTCCGCGACGGGCCCGCCGTCGAACGCCTCGTCGCCGCGGGAAGCTGCCGGCGCCCTTCTCCCCGAGGACCCGCGGTCCGGGATCCCCCGCCGAAAAAAACGAGGGATTCGGACTGCGCCGGTGTAGTACGGGAGACGACCCGTTCCGGGTCCGCCACAACCATCAACCTCCGCAGCTACCCATGAAACTCGTTCTGATCCCCCTCCTCGCCCTCGGTCTCGCCTCCGCCGCCTTCGCCGGCAATGCGTGCGGTTCCGGCGGTTGCGACAAGGCCCAGGCGCCCGCCTGCAAATGCGGCGCCAAATCGGCCGACGACTGTCACAAACATTGTGATGCGAAGTGCGCCTGTGCCGACCACGGGTCCGAGTCGCAGCCCGACGGCAAGAAGTAGCTTCCGCTGCCCCACCCTCGCCCGCCCACCTCACTGGGCGGGCTTCTTGTTCCCCGACACGGAATCACTTCCGGACGGACACGGGCGAACGGCGCCGCGGATACACGGCGCGGCAGATCGCGCAGACCGTGCCGTCGCACCCTCGCGCGGTGCAATGCTCCCGTCCGTAGTAGACGATCCGCAGGTGCAGCGGGTTCCACTGCTCGCGCGGGAACAACGCCTTCAGATCGCGTTCGGTCTGCTCCACGCTGCGCCCGTCGGACAGGCCCCAACGCTGCGCCAGCCGGTGGATATGCGTGTCGACCGGAAAGGCCGGTTCGGCGAACGCCTGCGCCATCACGACCGATGCCGTCTTGTGTCCGACCCCGGGCAATGCCTCCAGCGCCGCCCAGTCGCGCGGCACGGCGCCGCCATGCCGCTCGACCAGCAACTCCGAGAGCCGGCGAATCGCCCTGGCCTTCTGGGGCGACAGGCCGCAGGGCCGGATGATCTCGCGAATCTCGGTCTCCGGCACCGCCGCCATCGTTCGCGCCTCCCCCGCCCGGGAGAAGAGCCGCGGGGTGACCTCGTTGACACGCTTGTCCGTACATTGTGCGGACAACACGACCGCGACGAGCAGCGTGTAGGCATCCCGGTGGTCGAGCGGGATGGCGGGCGCAGGATACAGCTCTGCCAGCATCCGCGCGGCGAGATCGGCGCGTTCCTGTCGGGTCATCCCACCAGAGAACCGTCCGCGGCCGGCCGCGCAAGTCCGGCGCGGGCGCGCGGGGTCTTCGCCTCATTCATCGTCTCCGCCGTTGCGCCCGGCCCGGTCCCCGGCACGTTGCCGAGTCGTCCCACCGCCATGAATGTCTCCAGCGCCCGCACCGCACCCACTCCGCCGCCCAGCGCGCAGGACCGCGCCGCCCTCGCGCGCGCACGCCGCGAAACCAACCAGGCCGAGGAGCAGCAGGCCGCCGAGAGGCTGCGCGAACAGGAGGCCGCCCAACGGCGTGCCGATGAAGCGCAGACGCGCGAGACGGCCGCCCAGGAGGCTCAACAACGTCAGGCCGCGCGCCGCTCCGACCAGCGGGTCGGCACCGCGCTCGACGTCAAGGCCTGAGCTCGCCTAGCGGCCCGCGGCCGCGGCCTGCGCCTGCGACCATTCGTCGACGAACCGTTGCGCGAGACGGGCCAACGCCGTCCGCACGTTGTCGGCTTTGCCGGTCACGCCCGCGGTCTGCTGCGCCCAGGTGACGGCCGGGATCGTCATCAGCGTGCGGTGCGGGCGGCCGGGCTTGAGCTGCTCGCGCAGCTGCAGGTCGAGGATGAAAAAATAGCTGGCGCGACCGGCGAGGCTCACATTGGCGGTGATCTCAAGCACCGGGGCCTGCGGCGTGCGCTCAAGCACCGGCGGAGGGAGCACCTCCACGCCCGCCGGCTCCACCACCGCGCGCACCCCGGCAACCAGGCCGGATTCGGTGAGGCCGAGCTTGGCCCCGTCGGGCGAGAGGCCGTGCACCACCACGCCGATCGCGGGCAGATTCTGCAGCACGCTCAGGTCCGCGTCCTGCGCGCGCCCGAACACCGCGGCCGACAGGGACAACAGGGTGAGGAGACGGAGAAGTTTCATGGTTCGAGGGAGGGATTCACTTCGACTCGGGGACGAGCCAGTCCAACCGGAAAGCCGCCTCGGCATCGAGCGCAAGCAGCCGCGCCAGTTCGGCCAGCACCGGCCGGATCGCGGTGTCGAACTGCCACGGCGGATTGAGGATCGCCAGGCCGCAACCGCCCAGGCCCACCTCCGCCCCGTCCGATCGCACGCGCAGCTCCGCCACCAAGGTGGGCGCGAGGCGCTTCTCGCGCAACGGCAGGAACAACGGCGCCGTCGACGCGCGTCCGGTGACCGGATACCAGATCACGAACACCGCCGCGGGGCTGCGCCGCAGCCCCTCCTCGACGGCTCCCGCCACGCGCTTCATCTCATCGGCGGCCTCGAACGGCGGATCGATGAGCACCAGCGCGCGTTTCTCGAGCGGGGGCAGCATCGCGCGCGGCGCGCCGAAACCATCGCTCCGGTGCACACGCGCCTTCCGCCGGCCCGTGCATTCGCGCTCCAGCGCATCCGCCTCCTCCGGCTGCAGCTCGCAGAACGCGCACCGGTCGTCGGCACGCATCAGCTGCAGCGCGTGCAGGGGCGAGCCCGGATAGAAGCGCAGCTCGGCCGCCCCGGCGCCGCAGGAGCGGTTGTATTCCCGCACCGCCGCGACGTAGTCCGCCAACGGCGGGAGCAGTCCGCCGGCCTCCCACAACCGGCCGATTCCCTCCGGCCATTCGGCCACACGGCCGCCCGCGCCCGCCTGCGCCAGGTGGTAGCGGCCGCGGCCCGCATGGGTGTCGAGCAGGAGGAACGGCTTGGGCTTGCGCTGCATCGCGCGGATGAGCTCGCGGAGCAGCACGTGCTTGAGCACATCGGCGAAGTTGCCCGCGTGGAACGCGTGGCGGTAGTTCATCGCAGCGCGAAACCGGGCGGCACCGGCACCTTCACGACCGTCTTGCGCACGAGGGCGGGGCGCGACTCCGCGACGCGCAGACAGGGCATGTGACCGTCCGGGGGAAAGAAGATGGCCAGCTCGCCCGGGACCAGCCGCAGCCGGGAGGCGAAGTCGGAATCCGCGTACTTCACCAAGTCCTTCTCCGGCACATACTCCGCCACCAGACGGAGGCGGTCGATCGGCAGGAGCTCGATCGCCTCCTCGCCTTCCACGAGCGCCTGCACATCGATGTAGCGGCGATGCGACTCGAAGAAGCAGTCGCCACGCGGGCGGGTGGTGTAGACCGATTCCATCGCGTAGGCGCCCTCGCGCAGCTCCTGCCGGTAGGCGGAGCCCTCCGCCATCGCGAACAGCCGGGCATGTTCTGCGGTGCCCTTGGTGAAACAGTGGCGCAGATACTCGAACGCTTCCGCGAACAGCGGAAGCTCCCGGAAGAGTTCGGAAAGATCACCGTAGGAACCGAGGACCGCCATGGTGGTGGGACACGTTCCGGCCCGACTGTCCGGGCTCAAGCTTATTCCGGAAAACGCCGCGCCCTCCGCCAAACTTTCGCTCGCCGCCTTCGCCCCACCTCGCCGAGATTGCGTCCGCATGAACGTCGAAATCGGTTTCTGGAAACGCACGGAGGACGGCCGCAAGCTGCAGGTGCGGCTGCGTGTGTTCGGCGGCAACATCATCTGGGAATGCCAGCCCGCCCGCTTCCAGCCGTGGGAGCCCTACCCCGAACCCGACGACGACGACTGGGGCAAGGTCATCGCCGAGGCGAACAAACGCGAGCCCCGCCGCATCATCCACGACAAGATCCTCGCCCTCATCCGCCGCCGCGGCCGCCCCGCGGGCGCAGCGGACACCTGACCCCCGCCCGCCTCAGCCGGCGGGCCGGCAGCGTTCCCACACCAGCAGGAACGACGGGGCGAAGTCCTCCGGCCGCTCCGCGACCCAACGGTCGATCTCGGCCGGCGTGCGCCAGGCGATCTCGCTGATCTCGTCGGCGTTGAATGTCACCGCTCCGTCGTGACGGCAACGGTAGACCCACACGAACTCCCGGCCGGTCTGCTCGCACGCCTCGATCCGGCAGAGGCGCCGCGGCACCGCGCCGCCCCGAATGCCGAGCTCCTCCCCCAGTTCGCGCACCATGGCCGTGTCGTAATCCTCCCCCCGGTCGACATGGCCCGAGGCCGAGGCGGCCCATTGGTTCGGGTACATGTCCTTGTTCGCGGAGCGGCGCTGCAGAAGCACGCGCCCCGCGGCGTCGTCGACCAGCGCATGGACCGCCCGGTGCAGCAGCCCCCGCGCATGCACCTCGCGGCGCAAGGCGGAGCCGACCACCCGGTCCTGTTCGTCGACGACATCAAACCATTCCTCATGGGCCATGGCGCCAGTGCACACGGCCGACCGCCCCGGGGCAATCCCGTCGATGTTCCCCTCGGACGATCCCGACCGTACAGAACCACGCCGGCCGGCCGATAGATGTTCGCACCCATCGGATGTCCCTGTCGCCACGCCCGCGCCTTCTCCGCCTCAGCCGCCGCGGCGGCTGGCTCGCGCTCACCGTCCTCACGACGGCGACGGCGCTCCTGCACGCGCAGCCCTCCCCGATTCGCGCCGCGGCCCCCGGGCTGAACGAGGCGGGCGTGCCGGCCTTCGCGATCAGCTCGCCGGCGGCGCTGGGGCTGAGCGCCCCTCCGACTGATCTCCAACCCATGCCGGACGGCCGAATCCTGGCGCTCGCCGGCCGGGAGATCGCCATCGGCGACGGCACCCGCTGGGAGGTCTTCCGGCTCGCCCCCAGCGAGACGCTCGACGGCTCCACGCAGGTCGCCATCGACGCCGCCGGCCAGCTCCACGTGGGCATGCCGTCCTGGTTCGCCCGTCTGGAGTTCCGCCCCGAAGGATACCTGCGCCGCGCCCCGGTCGCCCAGACCCCCACACCGTTGATGCTCGCCAACGCGGTGTACGACGTCGGCGGTCGCTGGTATTGGCACGGCGGGAACGGCGACGTGGTCCGCTGGCGCCCCGGCGAGACTCCGGTGCACATCGCCCATGTCACCGATCTGGAGCGCGCGTTCACGCTCGGCGGGGCCGATTACCTCAGCGACCGGGCCGACGGCACGTTCTGGCGCCTCACCCCCGGGGGGGCCGAGCGGCTCATCGCCGCCGCAGACACCAACGTCAGCTACACCGTCACCTGCGGCCTCGATCTCGGCGGGGGCCGACTGCTGGTCGGCACCAACGGCCACGGGCTCCATCGGCTCGAGGGCGACCGCCTCCTCCCGCTCGCCGGCGGCGGCGCGCTCTCCGGGTCGGGCCGCATCAACGACCTGTGCCCCACCGAACCCGGGCTCTACGCCGCGGCGATCGACAACGTCGGCATCGTCTTCTTCGACCAGCAGCTGCGCACCGTGCAGGTGCTCGACCGCGCGCTCGACCACCGGCTCGCCCGCGTGCGCCGCCTCTTCTACAGCCCCCGCGGGGTCGTCTGGGGACTGCTCAACGACGGCATCGTGCGCGTCGACTTCCCGTCACGGTTGTCCTACTACGAACCGCTCGTCTCCACCGGCCTGATATTCGCGCAGCCCTACCGGTTCGAAGGCCGGCTCTGGTTGCTCGGCGACGGGCAGGCGCAACGCGGCGTGTACAGCGAGGACGGCCGCCTGCTCCGCTTCGAGATCGACACCCCGCCCGACGAGTTCGTCTGCGCCCTCTCCACCGGAACCGGCGCCCTGTTGGCCGGCGGCCGGCGCGGGCTCCACCGCCGCCAGGCCGCGGGATGGGAACTCGTCGACGGCAGCATCGCCGATCCCCACCTCTCCAGCGCCCCCGACGAGAACGGCCGCTGGGCCATCCTCGGCGACAATGCCTACGGATGGCTCCGGGTGCGCGGCGACACCTACGAAGTCGTGAGCTTCCCGGCCCCGGAGCTGCGCATGACGTATGGCGTGGTCCGCGACCGGCACGGCGTGCTGTGGGGGGAACTGGGCACCGGCCGCATCGCCCGGCTCGAGCTCACCGGCACGACACCGCGGCTGGAGATCTTCGGCAGCGAACACGGGCTGGGCGGCGGGTGGGTGCAGTTGTCGGTGCTCGAGGGCGAGGTGCACGCCAATGTCACCGGACACCTCCTGCGCTTCAACCCCGCGCTCCGCCGCTTCACGCCCGCCGGCGAACTCGTCCGCTCGATCCCCGAGGCGCAACGGGTCACCGGTCGCCCCGGCTACGACGCCCGCGGCCGCTTCTGGCTGGCGACCAGCAACGGCCCTCTCGTATCCGTCCGGCAGGGGCCGGTCTTCAGCCCCCTCGACGAGGAGTTCCCCGCCGGTCTGCAACCGCTCTTCTTCACGCCAGACGACGGCGGCCCCGTGTGGCTCCACCAGCGTCTCAAGCTCGCACGCTACGATCCGGATATGCCCAAGCCCGCCCGCCACGAGGCCAGCGCGCTCATCACCCGGGTCTGTTTCACCAACCAGAACCGCACCTTCTACGCCCCCCGCCGGCGTCTGCCCGCCGCGTCCGCCACCGACAACTCCATCGTCGTGAACTACGTGGCGGTCGGGGCCCCGCCCTCGCGCACAGTCACCTTCCAGGTCAGGCTCGTGGGTGCGAGCGACGAGTGGGTCTCCACCGGAGTGGTGGGCTCCACCAGCTACAACCGCCTGAAGGAGGGCACCTACATCCTGCAGCTCCGGCCGGTCACCGACAACAAACCCGGCCCCGTGACCTCGCTCGAGTTCTCCATCCGCCCGCACTGGTCGCGCACGCGCACCGCCTATGCGGCCTATGGTGTGGCGGCCTTCGCCTTCGTCGCGCTCATCGCGTGGTATGCGAGCTGGCGCGAACGTGTGGAGAAGGCCCGCCTCGAGCTGTTGGTCGCCCAGCGCACCCGCGAGCTGAATGCGGCGAACCAGCAGCTGGCCAGCAACATCGAGTCCACGCTCCAGCAGGCGGAGGCGCTGCGCGTGAGCGAGGAGCGCTACCGCCAGCTCAGCACCGAGCTGGAGCACCGCGTCGCCGAGCGCACCGAGGCGCTCGTCCGCACCAACGAGCAGCTGAGCGCCAGCAACCAGGAGCTCGAGTCGTTCTCGTATTCCATCTCCCACGACCTGCGGGCGCCGCTGCGCAACATCAACGGCTTCGTCGACCTCCTGCGCCGCCGCAACCGCGACACGCTCGACACCGAGAGCAACCGCTTCTTCCAGATCATCACCGCCGAGACGATCCGCCTCAGCCAGCTGATCGACAGCCTGCTCGCCTTCGCCCGGCTCAACCGGGCCGACCTGAAGGCCGAGCCCGTCGCCCTCGCCTCGCTCGCCACCCAGGTGATCGCCGAGATGCGGCCCGAGTACGAACAGCGGCTGGTCGAATGGAAGGTCGGTCCGCTCCCGGTCGTCACGGGCGACCCCACCCTGTTGCGCCAGGTGGTCGCCAACCTGCTGTCGAACGCCATCAAGTTCACCCGCCTCCGCGCCCCGGCGGTGATCGAGATCGGCACGCCCCCGCCCAATCCCCTGCACCCGGGCGAACACGCCGTCTTCGTGCGCGACAATGGCGCCGGCTTCGACCCCAAGTACTCGGCGAAGCTCTTCGGCGTCTTCCAGCGCCTGCACCACCCGCGCGAGTTCGAAGGCACCGGCATTGGTCTGGCGAACGTCAAGCGCATCGTCCTCCGCCATGGCGGCCGCGTGTGGGCCGAGGGCCGGCCGGGTGAGGGCGCCACGTTCTTTTTTGCGCTCCCGAGCCGCCCGCCGCGCCCCTGAACACGGCGCCGGCCGACGCGGCCACTCGGCGCGAGGCCAATTTCCAGCTGGCCCCCGCTCGCACCGCGGCGAAACACTCGCCGCCCAACTCCTCCGCCATGGCCAAAATCGAAATCGCCAAAGTCGCCGACATCCTCCGGCAGAACCAGCTCGAGCCCGCCGTGATGCGCCGCATCCTCGAGCAGATCAACAAAGTGACCGAGGAGGCCGCGGCCGCCGAGGAGGAGAAACCGCCGGCCCAGAAGAAGCAGTTCGTCATCCTCGTGTCCGATCCGGACGGCCAGATGCCGGAGCACGAACTCGCCGGCTGGGTGTTGCAGATTCCCGAGGAGGCCAGCCCGCTCTCGTTGCAGGAGCGGGTGCACAAGGCCGCGTACGATTTCAACGCCTCGCGCCGCGGCCGGAAACTCCCGGTCGAGACCATGGGTGAAGCCTTCGAAAACGTGCCCGCCAAGAATTTCAAGGAAGTCGAGGTCGCGGTGAAGACGAAGACCCCCGTGCTGGTCCTGAGCACGGACAACAAGCTTCCGAAGGACGCCCCCGCCGGCTCGCGCGCCCGCGATCTCTGACCGGGACGTTAGTAGTGCAGGTCGGGCTTTGCGCCCGGATTCCGCGAGACGCGGCGACGTCGTTCCGGCCCGCGACTGCCTCGCGTCATCTGTAGGTCGGGCTTTACGCCCGACTCCGCTGGCGCACCGCGGTTCCCCCGCGCTGCGGTCATCCCTCGAGAGTTCGTACGAAAACCGCGCCCCGCTTCGAAAACCGCCCTCCGGCCGTCGCGTTTTCCGCCCGCCTCCGGGCTGGCCAATTATCTGCTCCCGCCTACCCTCCTGCGTCCATGACGGAGCCCGCACGCCACCCAGATGCTTCCGCCAACGACCATGTGCCGCTGCCGTGGTACCAGGATTTTGTCGCCCGCTACGTGGCGTTCCCGGCCTACTGCCGCACCACTTCGTTCGAGCGGGTCACGACCGATTTCCAAGGGGAGATGCGCCGCATCGAGGAACTCTGTGGCCGGTTCTCCCCGGAGGACTTCGTCCGTCGCGTGACGGTCGCGCCGATGAGCGGGCTTGAGGACGACGAGCGGCACTGGTCGGCCTCGATGGTGGTCGAGCACATGGTGCTCGTGGGCGAAGCGATCGGGCGCACGCTGGTGTTTCTCAGCCGGGGGCAGCAGCCGCCCCTGCCGTTCTCCCGCGAGGCGACCCGTCCCCGCGGCGCCAAGGGCGTGGAGGTCATGTCTCCCCTGCGCGAACTCGCCCATGCCTATCCGCACCTGATCCGCACGGAGCTGGGCCCCGAGCGCATGCTCACGCACCAGCATCCGCTCTTCGGCCAGCTCGATCTCCACCGCTGGCATTGCCTGAGCGTCTCGCATCTGCGGGTGCACCGGCGGCAGCTGCACGAGATCCGCCGGCGCATCACCGCCGGACTGAAAGGCGGGCTGCTCAGCTCGCTTCTGCTCGAAGGCACGCCCGAACTCGATCCTCAGGCGTAGGCGACCGGACCTCCCGGTCGCCCGCAGCCGATCCCTTCAGCGGAACAGCAGCACGGGCACACGGCACTGGCGCATCATCGCCGTGGTCGTGCTGCCGATGACGAACTGCCGGATCCGGCTGTGGCCGTACGCGCCCATGATCAGGCAGTTGATCCCACGGGCGGCGACGTATGCCGCGATCTCGTCCTCCGGCACGCCGTGCAACATCTGGCAGACCGGTTTCAGCTCGGCCCCGGCGAGCGCCGCCTCGGCCTCGCGCAACGTGGCGAGCGCCGCCTCCTCGCCCGCGCGCGGGGCGACGATCACGACATGCAGCTCGAGTCCGCGGAATGTCGGATTGCCCACGAGGTACTCGACCGCCCGGCGGCAGCTTTTCCCGCCGTCGTAGGCGAGCAGCACCCGTTCGATCGGCTGGTAGCTGCGCGAGGTCACGAAGCAGGGCTGCCGGCTCGCGCGCACCACGCGCTCCATCGTGGAGCCGAGATGGCCGCTGGCGAAGTTGGCGTTCTCGCCGCGTTTGCCCAGCATGACGAGATCGGCGCTCTGCTCGTACTCCTGGAAACAATCGACGAGGAACCCGGTGCGATGCGTGAACCGGGTCGGGTTGGAGACCTTCGCGTCGGCGAGTTGGCGCTCGCCGTCCTTCAGCACGAGCTTGGCCTTCTCGGTCTCGAGTTCCTGCAGCTTCGAGAGCACGGCCTGGTACGGCTGCACACCGAGGCTGCCGCTGAGGTCCGCGACCATGGGCACCTCGAACTGCCGCAGGTCGGTGACATAGAGCACCTCGAACTCGCAGGAAACCCGCCCGGCCAGCCAGGCCGCATACTGGCAACAGACCTGGGAATAGGCGGAGCCGTCGGTGCAGAGCAGAACGCGTTTCATGGTGATGCGGGATTGGGGGTGAGGCCGGGAGGCGCTGCCGCGACGGCGGCGGCGCCTCGGTTCCGACCGGGGAAAGGCTGGGCGCCCGCGGGCGCGCCGACTCAAACAACGGTGCCGCTCGGCACGATCGCGCCCTTCGACACGACCAGGATGCCGTCGACGATCGCGATGCCGTCGCGCACATGGCCGTTGGGCTTGCCGACGGGGTTGAGCGTCACGTTGTCTCCGATACGGGCGTTCTTGTCGATGATGGCGGTGCTGATCTGGCAGTTGCGCCCGATGCCGACGTTCGGGATGCCCTTGGCGGCGTTGGCGACGAAATCGGCCTCCGACTCGTAGAAGTCGGCGCCCATCATGATCGTGTCCTCCAGCCGCACGCCTTCGCGCATCACCGAGCGGATGCCGACCACACAGCGTTTGATGTAGACATCCGTGATCAGGCTGCCGTCGCCGACGATCGCGTAGTCGATCGTGCACTTGTTGATCTTCGCCGCGGGCAGGTAGCGCGCGTGGGTGTAGATCGGGTCGATCTGGGTGAAGAAGTTGAAGGCCGGCAGCGGGTGCGCGAGCTGGAGGTTGGCCTCGAAGAACGCCCGCACGGTGCCGATGTCCTCCCAATAGCCTTCGAAGATGTGGCTGAAGAGGCGCTTCTTCCCGAGCAACGCGGGAATGACCTCCTTGCCGAAATCGGTCATCGAGTTGTCGAGCGCCGCCTGGAGGACCTCGCGATTGAAGACGTAGATGCCCATCGAGGCGAGGCAGCGTTTCTCGTCGGAATGCGTCTTGAGGAGCTGCTCGATCGCCGGGCCCACGGCGAGGCTCTTGATCACCTCGGGGCCCTTCGGCTGCTCGACGAACGAGTCGATCGAGAGATCGTCGCGCACGCGCATGAGCCCGAGGCCCTCGACCTGCGAGGCGGGCAGGGCGATCGCGGCGATGGTCACATCGGCGCCGGTGCGCACGTGCTGGTCGATCACCTTCGCGAAATCCATCCGGTAGAGCTGGTCGCCGGAGAGGATGAGCACGAGGTCGTGCGGATAGTTGCGGAAATGGGTGAGGTTGCGCCGCACCGCATCGGCCGTGCCCTGGTACCAGTCGGTCGTCTTCTCGGTCTGTTCCGCCGAGAGGATGTCGACAAAACCGCCACCGAAGGGGTCGAAGTTGTAGGTGTTCTGGACGTGGCGGTGCAAGGAGGCGGTGTTGAACTGCGTGAGCAGAAGGATCCGGTTGATGCCACTGTTGAGGCAGTTGCTGATCGGGATATCCACGAGCCGGTACTTGCCGGCCAGCGGCACCGCCGGCTTGCAGCGCTCCTTGGTCAGGGGGTAGAGGCGCGTGCCGCGTCCGCCACCCATGATCACCGCCACCACGGAGGATCGTGTCGTCATTTTTCGGGGAAGGGTTTTTGGGAAAGTGTTTTGGGCAAATGCCTTGCCGAAACGGTAGCTGGGGCCCCAGCATCGTAAAACAAAAACCCGAAATTTATGTGCGGCATCGTCGGCTACGTCGGCAAACAACGTGCGGTTTCCATCATCCTCGAAGGCCTCAAGCGCGTGGAATACCGCGGCTATGACTCGGCCGGCCTGGCCGTCTTCGACCGCGGCGCCTTTGCCGTCGTGAAGAAGACCGGGCGCGTCGAGAACCTCGTCAAGCTCGCCGCCCCGCGCAAGTTCACCGCCACCACCGGCATCGGCCACACCCGCTGGGCCACCCACGGCGGTGTAAGCGATGCCAACGCCCACCCGCACCTCTCCTCCGACGGCAAGTTCGCGCTGATCCACAACGGCGTCATCGAGAACTACACCGGCATGAAGAAGTTCCTCGCCGGCAAGGGCTACTCCTTCTCCTCCGAGACCGACACCGAGGCGCTGGTCAACCTCATCGCCTACCACTACGCGAAGGAGCCCGCCAACGGCGACCGCAGCCGCTTCCTCGAGAGCGTGCGCAAGGCCCTGCTCCACGTCGAGGGCACCTACGGTATCGCCGTGCTCTGCACCGACTGCCCCGCCGAGATCGTCGGCGCCCGCAAGGGTTCGCCGCTCATCCTCGGTGTCGGCGACGGCGAGCACATTCTCGCCTCCGATGTCTCCGCCCTGGTCTCCCGCACGCAGAACGTCGTGTATCTCAAGGACGGCGAAGTCGTCCATATGACGGAGGCCGGCTTCAGCCTTTCCACCATCCAGGAACAGGAGGAGATCACCCCGAAGATCGACCGGATCCATTGGAACATCGAGGACGCCGAGCTCGGCTCGTTCGCCCATTTCATGGAGAAGGAGATCTTCGAGCAGGCCAACGCGCTCGAGAACGCCATGCGCGGCCGCTTCTCCGACGACGGCTCCACCGCCAAGTTCGGCGGCCTCAACCTCACCGCCGGCGACCTCCGCCAGATCGACCGCCTGGTCTTCTGCGCCTGCGGCACCGCGTGGCACGCCTGCCTCGTCGCCGAGCACCTCATCGAGCGCTACGCGCGCATCCCCGTCGAGGTCGAGTACGCCTCCGAGTTCCGTTACCGCAACGCTCCGCTCGACAAGAACACCCTCGTCTTCGTCGTCACCCAGTCCGGCGAAACGCTCGACACGCTCGAGGCCCTCCGCGAAGCAAAACGCAAGGGCTACACCGTGCTCGCGATCGTGAACGTCGTCGGCTCCACCATCGCCCGCGAGGCCGACGGCGGCATCTACCAGCACGCCGGTCCGGAGGTCGGCGTCGCCTCCACGAAGGCGTTCACCTCGCAGCTCGTCGTCGGCGCGATGCTCGCGCTCTACCTCGGCCGCCTGCGCGACCTGAGCTACAGCGAAGGCGTCGAGTACGTGAAGGCGCTCCAGTCGCTCCCCGAATTGATCAAGCAGACGCTCGCGCAGGCGCCCCACATCAAGGCCGTCGCGCAACGGTTTTCCCAATACCGCGACTTCCTCTTCCTCGGCCGCCAGTCGATGTTCCCCGTCGCCCTCGAGGGCGCGCTCAAGCTCAAGGAGATCTCCTACATCCACGCCGAGGGCTACCCGGCCGCCGAGATGAAACACGGCCCCATCGCGCTCATCAGCCCCGAGTGCCCCACCGTGTTTTTCGCCCCCGCCGGCGAGATGTTCCCCAAGCTCGTCTCCAACGCCCAGGAGATCAAAGCCCGCCGCGGCAAACTCATCGTCATCACCACCGCCGGCGCCGAACTCCCCGCCGGCCTCGCCGACGAACGCATCGACATCCCCGCCTGCCACGACGCCGTCCTGCCGATCCTCGCCACGATCCCCGTGCAGCTCCTCAGCTACTACATCGCCGCCGCTCTCGGCCGCGATGTCGACAAAC
>JAEZSJ010000300.1 GCA_023443985.1 Verrucomicrobiota bacterium
GTGCGGACGGGCGGCCGACCGTGGCGGTCGTGGACCACGGCAGCCCGGAGCCGCGGGTGACCGCCGTGCGCGATGCGGTGGCGGCGCGGTTGGCGGAACGGCTTGGCGGGCGGGTGCGCGCGGTGGCGCCGTGCTCGATGGAGCGGCGCGACGGCGAGGAGTACGCGTTCGCCGAGCCGTTGCTGGCGACCCTGCTCCGCCGGGCGCCGTTCGATGCCGGGGCCGTGGTGGTCGCAATGCTGTTTCTGTCGCCCGGCCGCCACGCCGGGCCGGAGGGCGACGTGGCGCAGATCTGTCGCGCGGCCGAGGCGGAACGCCCCGGGCTGCGCGCGACGACGACCGACCTGCTCGGCGGCGACCCCGCAGTGCTCGAGTTGCTGGCCGAGCGATTGGAGCAGGGCCTGCGCGCGGCGGCGATTTGAGCCGCGCCGCGGCGCCTACGGCGCCCCGCGTCGGACGCAATGTAACCTATTGTGTTACAAGTTGACCGCGCCGCGGCCGCGACGCGCGGTGCCCGCGGACACTCGCGCCGGCATGGTGGGCGTGCGAACTCGCCGCGAGGGAATGTAATACATTGTGTTACAAGTGTTCGGAGGCGGTCGGGGGAGAAAGTCTGTGCGCGTCGACCCACCCGGGGGGGGCGACTGCGTGGCAGCCGGCTGCGGGGCGGCGAAAGGCTGCGGGGGCGGCGAAAAATCGCGGGGCGAAGACTCGAGAACGGCGAGGGCAACGGCGCCGTGTGGATACGCGAGCGCTTGGAGCAGGGCGCGGGGTGGGCCCTGGAGGGCCTCGTGGCGTGAGGCCCTGGAGTTTGTCGCGCCCCACGGCGCAAACTCCGGCGCGGGCGTGCGGCGGAGAATCAGTCCACGGTGGACGGCGCGAGCGCGGCGAGGGTGATGGCGGCCTGCGGGCTCTGGCGCACGACCTCGCCGATCACAAGGAGGGCGGGCGCGGGGATCTCG
Organism: Verrucomicrobiota bacterium; assembly: GCA_023443985.1. Classification (GTDB taxonomy): domain Bacteria; phylum Verrucomicrobiota; class Verrucomicrobiia; order Opitutales; family Opitutaceae; genus CAJCBL01. The sequence goes on from JAEZSJ010000300.1 coordinate 963, forward strand.
CGGGCGAGAAGCTGTTGTTCGAATCCGCCGAGGGTCGCGACGAGCACCTGTTGATCCGGGAGCGTGGCGCGGCTCACCAGGGCGACCGGCAGGTCGGTGTCGGCGCCGGCCGCGAGCAGGCGGGCGACGATCGCCCGCGCGGCCTTCAATCCCATGTAGACGACGATCGTGCAGCGCACGCGCGCGATCGCCTCCCAGTCCACCGCCGTGCCGCTCTTCTCCGCGCACTCGTGTCCTGTTACAAACAATACGGCCGAGGCCACGCCGCGGTGGGTGAGGGGGATCGCGGTCGTGGCGGCCACGCCGACCGCGGCCGTGACGCCCGGCACGATCTCGAAGTCGATGCCCGCCTCGCGCAGTGCCGCCGCCTCCTCGCCGCCGCGGCCGAAGACCAACGGATCGCCGCCCTTGAGGCGCACGATGCGCCGTCCGGTGCGGGCGTGCGCGACGAGCAGGCGGTTGATCTCGGCCTGGTCGGCGTGGTGGTGGCCGGCGCGTTTGCCGACGTACACCAGCTCCGCCCCGGCCGGGGCCCAGTCGAGCAGCGCGCGGTTGGCGAGTTCGTCGTGGATGACCACCTCCGCCTGCTCGAGCAGCTCGCGCCCCCGCAGGGTGATCAACCGCGGATCGCCGGGCCCGGCGCCGACGAGGAACACCCGGGCAGAAGAGAAAGTTGTTGACGTCATGAGTTCGGTAGTTAACTCAACTAACCAACAACACAAGGCAAATGTCTACCACCACCACTGCCGACGCGTCCGCTGCGACACCGAAACTCTCGAAGAATGAAGGCCTTAAGGATGGCTCGCCCGATCTTTCGGGGCACATCGCGGCGACGCTCGCCGAGGCGGCCGCCGATCATTTCGACGAGGATGATGAGCAGTTTCTGAAGTTTCATGGCGTCTACCAGCAGGACGACCGCGACAAGCGCAAGACGGGCAAGCAGTACCTTTTCATGGTGCGGGCGCGCATCCCCGGCGGTGTGGTGCCGGCGGCGCAGTATCTCACGTTCGACGAGCTTGCGGCGCGCCACGGCAACACGACTTTGCGCGTCACCACGCGGCAGACCTTCCAGTGGCACGGTGTGGTGAAAAGCGGCCTGGGCGCGGTCATCCGCGGGATCCACGACGCGCTCGCTTCGACCATCGCCTCCTGCGGCGACGTGGTGCGCAACGTGGTGGCGCCGCCCACGCCCAGCCTCAGTCCGCTCGCGCCGCAGGTCTACGCGCATGCGGCGTGGTTGTCCGACGAACTCGCGCCGAAGCGCACGGCCTACCACGAGATCTGGCTCGATGGCGCCGAGCTCAACCTGCCGCGCGCGAGCAAGCCCGCGACCCGGAGCCCGGAAGGCGCAACCGCGGCGGCGGAGCCGGCGGTCGACCCGCTCTACGGCCGCACGTATCTGCCGCGCAAATTCAAGATCGGCTTCGCCATCCCGCCGCTCAACGACACCGATGTCTTCGGCAACTGCCTCGGCTTCGTCGCCATCGCCGACCCGGCCGACCCGTCGCGATTGCTTGGCTACAACCTGCTCGCCGGAGGCGGCATGGGCATGAGCCACGGCAACAAGGACACCTACCCGCGCGCGGCCGACATCGTCGGCTTCCTCCCGGCGGACCGCGTGCTCGAGGCGGCGCGCGCCGTCGTCACGATCCACCGCGACTTCGGCGACCGCACGAACCGCAAGCATGCGCGGCTCAAGTACGTGCTCGCCGAGCGCGGCGTGGAGTGGTTCCGCACCGAGTTCGCCGCCCGCGCCGGCTTCGCGCTCGAGCCGGCGAAGCCGTTCCAGTTCACCCGCCAGCTCGACCTCCACGGCTGGCACGACCAGGGCGGTGGGAAACGTTTCCTCGGTCTGTACGTCGAGGCCGGCCGCATCAAGGACCAGCCCGGCCACAACCTGCGCACGGCGCTGCGGACGGTCGTGGAGCGCTTCCGGCCCGAGGTGCGGCTCACCGCGCAGCAGAACGTGATCCTCGCCGGGATCCGCGCCGAGGACGAGGCCGCGGTGACGGCGCTCTTCGCCGCGCACGGCATCGACCTCGCGCACCAGGGCAGCTCCTTCCGCCGGGCCGCGCTCGCGTGCGTCGCGCTCCCCACCTGCGGACTGGCGCTCGCCGAGGCGGAACGCGTGCTGCCGCAGGCGCTCGAACGCATCGAGGCGTTGCTCGCGGAGTTCGGCCTCGCGGAGGAGGAGATCATCTTCCGCATCACCGGCTGCCCGAACGGCTGCGCCCGGCCGTTCCTGGCCGAGTTCGCCCTCGTGGGGCGCGCGCCGGGCAAATACAACCTCTACCTCGGCGGCGACCACCTCGGCATGCGCCTGACCCGGCTCTACAAGGAGTCGGTGAAGTTCGACGACGTGATTGCCGAGTTCCGGCCGTTGCTGCAGCGGTTCGTCGCCGAGCGGCGGCCGGGAGAACGCTTCGGCGACTTCGCCCATCGCGCCGTGCTGAACTGAAGCCGTTCCCGTCCCGCACGCCGCCGCGCCCGTGCGCCGCGGCCGGGACGCCGGCACCCGCCACATGCGTTTTCTCGATCCCTATCTCGCCGACACCGACCTGACCGCGCTCTCCGCCGCGGACCGGTTGCGCTGGGCGTGGGAGGCGTTTGGCGACCGCGCCGCCATCGGCACGAGTTTCCAAGGCGCCGGCCTCGTCGCCATCCACCTCGCGCGCAGTGCGGGGCTGGGCTTCCCCGTCTTCACCCTCGATACCGGGCTGCTGTTCCCCGAGACGCTGGAGCTCAAACGGCGGCTTGAGACCTTCTGGGGTCTCCGTATCGAAAGTCTCGAGCCAGCGCTCACGGTCGATGCGCAGAACCGGCACGTCGGGCCGGAGCTCTGGCGCACCGAGCCGGACCTCTGCTGCACCCTGCGGAAGGTCGAGCCGCTGCGCCGCCGCCTCGAGACCGCCGACTGCTGGATCACCGGCCTGCGGCGCGAGCAGTCCGCCGGCCGCGCGGGCACCGGCGTGCTCGAGAAGCACCAGCTCAACGGCGCCGCGGACCGCGCACTCTGGAAGCTCAACCCGCTCGCCGACTGGACGCGCGAGGCGGTCTGGCAGTTCATCCGCACACACGGCATCCCGTACAACCCGCTCCACGACCGCGGCTACCACTCGATCGGCTGCGCCGTCTGCACCCGCCCCACCGGCGCGGGCGGCGACGAGCGCGCCGGCCGCTGGACCGGTTTCAACAAGACCGAATGCGGCATCCACACCTTCACCAAAATGATCGATACTCCGGCGCCGATCGGCGAGACTGAGTCGCCGTCGATCTGAGCCGCCTTCGTTCCGTCACCACTCCGCCGTCTCATCCGCACATGGATCATCTCTCCAAGCTCGAGCAACAGAGCATCTTCATCTTCCGCGAGGCCTACCACAGTTTCGACTCCATCGTCATGCCGTGGTCGATGGGCAAGGACTCCAACGTCCTCATCTGGCTCGCGAAAAAAGCCTTTCTCGGCCGCGTGCCCTTCCCGCTGCTGCACATCGACACGACCTACGAGTTCCCGGAGATGTACCAGTTCCGCGAGTGGGCGACCAAGTTCCACAACGTCGACGTGAAGGTCGCGATCAACACCGAGGCCCGCGCGCGCGGCATCGGCTACGAGACGCACGACCCGGTCACCGTCACCCATGAGCTGAAGACGCTCGCGCTCCAGCGCGCCCTCGCCGAGGGCAAATGGCAGGCGCTCATCACCGGCATCCGCCGCGACGAAGATCCGACGCGGGCCAAGGAACGCTATTTCTCCCCGCGCAACAAGGACAACGAGTGGAACTACAAGGACCAGCCGCCGGAGTTCTGGAACCAGTTCGCGACACACGTGAACCCCGGGGAGAACGTGCGCGTGCAGCCGATCCTCGACTGGACCGAGCTCGACATCTGGCTCTACATCCGCCGCGAGGGCATCCCGATCCCCAGCCTCTACTTCGCCCGCGAAGGGAAACGTTTTCGTTCGCTCGGATGCTGGCCGATCACCCACCCGATCGAGAGCAACGCCTCCACGATCGACGAGATCATCGAGGAGCTGCGCACGACGAAGACCAGCGAGCGCGCCGGCCGCGCGCAGGACCACGCCGAGCGCAACGCCATGCAGAAGCTCCGCGCCAAGGGCTTCTTCTGATTGCGGAATGGCCGAGCCACTTCGCTCCGAGCCGCCCGCGCACCTCCCGCTTCACTTTCACCCGATCGATTCTTCCTCCGTGTCCTCCGCCACTCCGCACTCCGCAGTCCGCACTCCGCAATCTGCCGGCGCACTCGCGCCGGAGATCGGATACGTTCCCACCCGTCTCGCCGCCGACTACTCGATCGCCTCGACCGAGCACTCGCGCCTCAACGTCGTCGTCGTCGGCCATGTCGACCACGGCAAGTCCACGCTCATCGGCCGCCTGCTCTTCGACACCGGATCGCTCAAACAGGGCAAGATCGAGCAGGTGCAGAAGGCCTGCGCCGCCGAGAACATGGAATTTGAATACGCCTTCCTCCTCGACGCGCTGCTCGAGGAGCAGGAGCAGAACATCACCATCGACACCACGCGCATCCCGTTCCACACCGCGGCGCGCGAGTACGCGATCATCGACGCGCGCGGCCATACCGAGTTCCTCAAGAACATGGTCACCGGCGCCGCCTCCGCCTCGGCGGCGTTTCTCCTGATCGACGCCCAGGAAGGCATCCGGGAGCAGTCGAAACGGCACGCCTTCCTGCTCTCGCTGCTCGGTGTCGGCCAGCTCGCCGTGCTGGTGAACAAGATGGACCTCGCCGGCTACGCGGAGGCGCGTTTCCGCCAGATCGTCGCCGAATACACCGCGTTCCTCGACACGCTCGGGCTCAAGCCCCGGCATTTCATCCCCGTCGCCGCCAAGCACGGCGACAACATCGCCGCCCGCAGCGCCCGCACGCCGTGGTACACCGGGCCGACGGCGGTCGAGGCGCTCGACGGCTTCGCCGACACCGACGACCTCTCCGCCAAGCCGCTGCGTTTCGTCGTGCAGGATGTCTACCGCTGGGACGACAAACGCGTCTTCGCCGGTCGGGTCGAGTCCGGCACGCTGCAGGAGGGCGACCGCCTTGTCTTCTCGCCCGGCGGCAAGACCTCCACCGTCGCGAAGATCGAGCGATGGAGCGCACCGGACCGGAAGACCGCCGAGACCGGCGAGTCAGTCGCCGTGTCGCTCACCGACCAGATCTTCGTCGAGCGCGGCCACGTCGCCACGCACGAGAAGGACGGCGCTTTCGAGGGCCAGCAGTTCCGCGCCCGCATCTTCTGGATCCAGCAGGAGAAGCTCCGCCCGGGCCAGCCGCTCACGCTCCGTCTCGTCACGCAGGAGACGGGCGCCGAGGTCGTCTCCATCGAGAAGGTGGTCGACGCCACCACGCTCGCCGAGGTTCCCCGCTCCCGCGCCGATGCGCATGTCGCCCGCCACGAGGTGGCCGAGGTCACGCTGCGCACGAAGAAACCGCTGGCGTTCGATGTGACCGGTGCGATCGCGCCGACCAGCCGCTTCGCGCTCTACGCCGGCCGTGCGCCCTCGGGCGGCGGTGTCGTCCTGCCCGACCGCTACTTCCAGCGAGGGAGGGCGGGCGGCGTGGCCGAGAACCTCTTCTGGTCCGCCGGCCGCATCACCCGCCAGACCCGCGAGGCGCGCAACGGCCACCCGGGCCTGGTCGTCTGGCTCACCGGCCTGTCCGGGGCGGGCAAGTCCACGATCGCCACGGAGCTGGAACGCCAGCTCTTCGTCACCGGCCGCCAGGTGTATCTTCTCGACGGTGACAACCTGCGGCACGGTCTCAACGCCGGGCTCGGTTTCTCCGCCGCGGACCGCACGGAGAACATCCGCCGCGCCGGCGAGGCCGCGAAGCTGCTGGCCGACTCGGGGCAGATCGTGATCACGGCCTTCATCTCGCCCTTCGCGGCCGACCGCGACCGCGTCCGCGCGAGCCTGCCGCCGGGCCGTTTCATCGAGGTCTTCGTCAACGCCCCGGTGAGCGTCTGCAAGACCCGCGACCCGAAGGGCCTCTACGCCCGGGCCGAGCGCGGCGAGATCAAGGAGTTCACCGGCATCAGTTCGCCCTACGAGCCGCCGGCGAAGCCCGAGGTGGAGCTGCGCACCGACCAGCTCACGGCCGAGCAGGCGGTCGAGCGGCTCCTGGAGTACCTCGCCCCCCGCCTCGAGCTCAACCGCGACCCGCAGATCTGAGCGGCCGCGTTTGCACGCCGGTGGCCGCCGGGCTCCGCCTGCGCCGGGACGCTCCAGCCGCTCCGGCGTTGCCGCGGCCGGCCACGCCTGGTTCCTTGCCGACCATGCGCAACCATGGCCACTTCGAGCGCCTGCGCGTGGGCTTCTGGCGGATGGCGGTCCTCGCCGCCGTCTGCGCCGTGCTGGGCGGTTGTGCGCGCGCGGTGAAGCTGCGGCCGGTGGCGGCCGACGCGGTGGTCGTCGCCTTTGGCGACAGCCTCACCAGCGGTGTCGGTGCCGAGCCGGGGCAGGACTATCCCGCCGTGCTCGCCACGCTCACGGGCTGGCAGGTGGTGAACGCCGGTGTATCGGGAGAGTTGTCGCGGGCGGGACTGGCACGCCTGCCCTCCGTCCTCGAGGAGCACCGGCCGGCGCTCGTGCTGCTCTGCCATGGCGGCAACGACATCCTGGCCGGCAATCCGCCCGACACGCTGGCGGCGAACCTCGATGCGATGATCCGGCTCTGCCGCGAGGCGGGGGCGGAGGTGGTGCTGCTCGCCGTGCCGCAGAAGGGCCTGACCCTGCGCCCGGCCCCGCTCTACGCCGAGGTGGCCGAGCGGAACAACGTGCCGCTCGTCGCGGAGGCGGTCGCGGAGGTGTTGCGCCGGAACGCGCTGAAGAGCGACTACGTGCACCCCAACGCCGCGGGCTACGCGCGGATCGCCGCGGCGGTGCAGGCTGCGGTGGAACGCGCCCAACGCTGAACGCGCCGGCGCCCGGTGGCCCGCACCTCACACCGCCCGCGCGCGGGAGCGGCGGGTGATCTCGGATACGGCGAGGTACAGGTCCTCGCGGTCGAGCACGCCGACCAGCCGCTTGCGGTCGTCGACCGTCTCCGCGACCGGCAGGGCGTCGAACTCGTGTCTGGCGAAGAGCTCCAACGCCTGCGGGAGCGACATCCCGCCGTCGAGGATCGGCACGGTCTCGTGGGCCACGTCGATCGCCAGCACCGTCTCGGCGACGTAGGGGTCGCGCAGGTACGGCTCGACGTCCGCCAGCTGGATCACGCCGCGCAGATCGCCGTTCTCGCCGGTCACGACGACATGGGCGCGCCGCGTCTTCAGGAGCATGGCGGCGAGCTCGCTGAACCGCGCGGCCGGGCGGATCTGGAGGTAGTCGCGGCGCATGAACTGCGCGACCTTCAGCTCGCCCATCTCCGCGTCGAAGAGCGAAGGGCCGCCGGAGCGGAGGCTCTCGCGGTAGATGCTCTCACCGCCCATGCGCCGCGCGGTGAAGAGCGCGACCACCGTCGTGACCATCAGCGGGAGCATGATGTGGTGGTTGAGCGACATCTCGAAGACCATCAGGATGGCGGTGATCGGGGCGTTGGCCGCGGCGGCGAGGAAGCCGCCCATGGCGGCGAGGACGAAGCCCGCCGGGTCGAGCGCCGGCAGGGCTGGCACGAGCGCCGCCGCCGCCACCACGAGCGCCCCCACCACCGCGCCGACGAACAACGTGGGGGTGAACACGCCGCCCACCGCGCCGGAACCGAACGCGCTCGCCGTGGCGAGAACCTTCACCAGCGCCACCACGAGCAGGACCGGCACCGTGTAGTGGCCCGCGGCGAGCAGGTGCTGGATCACCGACATGCCGTTGCCCACGGCCTCCGGCCGCCACAGCGCGAGCGTGCCGACGATCGCGCCGCCCAGCGGCAGCCGCACGATCAAGGGCAGCCGCGAGGCGTCGAACACCGCATGCGACCAGCGCAGCAGCCGCATCCACAGGTGCGCCCCCACGCCGCAGAGCAGGCCGAGCAGGATGTAGAACGCCATGCTGCCGAACGTCGGCGAGGCGACCGCGCCGACCTTGTACATCGGGCCGTCGTTGAAGACCGCGCCGTTCACCAGCACCGCCACGACCGAGGAGATCAACAGCGGGCCGAGGGTCTCCATCGCGATCGAGCCGAGCACGATCTCCGAGACGAAAAGCGCGCCGGCGAGCGGGGTGTTGTACGCCGCGGCGATGCCCGCGGCCGCGCCGCAGGCGACGAGCAGGCGCAGGCGGGCGGGCGCCATCCGCCGGAACCGGCCGAGCAGCGACGCCGCCACGGCCGCGAGCTGCACGAGCGGGCCCTCCCGGCCGATCGCCTCGCCGGAGGAGATCGAGAACAGCGCGGAGACCGAGCGCACGACGCTTTGCTGCACGGGCACGTGCCCGTCGCCCACCGCCACCGCCTCCATGTAGTCGGTCTTTCGCCCGCGCAACCGCCGCGCGAAGAGCAGCACGAGACCGGCGCACACCCCGCCGGTCGTGGGGATTAGGATACGCTGCCACCACTCGAGCGCGGCGAACGCCGCGACGAGGTCCTGGCCGGAACCGACGAAGATCGACTGGAGCGCGTGCCCGGCGAGGCGGAACGCCACCGTGCCGAGCGAGCCGAGCAGCCCGGCGGCGAAGGCCCACCAGAGCAGCGTCTGCCGGTCGCTCGGCCGCAGCCAGGTCCATACCCGCAGGCCCAGCAGCAGGCGCCGCAGCCGGCGCACCTCGTGCAGCGCGTCCCCGCTGAGCTCGCGCAACGGCTCCTTCATTGCAGCCGCAGGTGTTCGTGCAGCCACTCGCGCACCGCGGGCTCGTCGGGTGCGGCGCGCAGGGCCTCCGCCGTCGCCGGGTTCGCGAGCGCGCGGGCGAGCACCCGCATGAACTCGAGGTAGTGGCGTGGTTGGTCGGCGGGTACGACCCCGAGGAACACCAGCTCCACCGGGTCGCCGTCGCGCGTCCACGGGACGGGGCGGCGGGCGCGGCCGAAGGCGACCGCCAGGCGCGGCACGCCGATCAGTCGCGCGTGCGGCAGCGCGGCGGCGTGGCCGAGGAAGGTGGAGGCCTGCGCCTCGCGCTCGAGCACGGCGGCCGTGAGGGTGCGCGCCGAGGGTGCGCCCGGGATGCCGGCGAAGCCGGCCGCGAGCTGCTCGATCGCATCGCCGGCGGATTGGGCGACCAGGTCGAGCACCACATGGGCGCACACCGTGCGGGAGGCGGGCGTCGGTTCGGGCATGCGACCTAACGTGGGCGAATCGAACGCGCTGGCAATGCTGGAGCCGGGGTCCCTGCGCGGCTCATCTCGGCTCGGCGAGTTTCACGGCGACGGTGAGCTCGCGGCGGTTGCGTACCACCGTCACCTGGATCGTCTCGCCGGGCTGCTTGCGCTCCAGCGCGAGGCGCAGGTCGCCGGGCACGCGGATCGGCTGGCCGTCGATCCCGACGATGATGTCGCCGAGGATGATCTCGCCGCGGCGGGTGCGTCGCGTCGGCTGGATGCCCGCCTTCTCGGCGGCGCCGCCGCGGGTCACGTCGAGCACGAGCAGGCCTTCGCCGATGCCGAGCCGGCGCGCGATGTAGGCGTTGGCCACCTCGAGGTCGATGGAGGGGCGGCGGAGCTTGCCGAAGCTGATCAGCTCGGGCACGACCCAGTTGACCGCGTCGACGGGGATGGCGAACCCGATGCCGGCCGAGGCGCCGGACGGGCTGCGGATGGCGGAGTTCACCCCGATGAGCCGCCCGGCGGAGTCGAGCAGGGGGCCGCCGGAGTTGCCGGGGTTGATGGCGGCGTCGGTCTGGATCACATCGCGGATCGGCGTGCCGTCCGCCGCCTGGATCTCGCGGCCGAGGGCGCTGACGATCCCGACGGTGAGCGTCTGGTCGAGGCCGAAGGGATTGCCGATCGCGAAGACGTTCTGGCCCACGCGCAGGTCGTGCGACGCGCCCAACGGGATCGGCTGGAGCTTCTCGCGCGGCGCGTCGATCTTGAGCACGGCCAGGTCCTTTTCGGGGGCCACGCCGACGAGCTTCGCCTCCCAGGTGCTGCGGTCGGCGAGGGTCACCCGCGCCGCATCCGCATTCTGGATCACATGGAAGTTCGTGATGATGTGCCCGGAGTCGTCCCAGATGAAGCCGGAGCCGGTGCCGAGGGGGATCTGGGCGATGTCGCGGCTGAAAAAGTCGATCTGCTCGGCGACGGTGGTGATGTAGACGACGGAAGGGGAGGCCTCCTCGAAGAGCCGGATGTTGCGCTGTTCGCCCTCGCCCAGATCGGGGCGGGGCGTGACAGGTCGGGCCTCCGGTGTCGGCGGGGCCTTGGCCGCGGGCTGGGTCAGCGTGGCGGCGACCGCTTCGGTGTGGGAGAGCCACAGCCCCGCGAGCAGGCCGGCGAGCACGAGCGAGAAGGAGCCGAGGAAGAGCGAGCGACCGGAGACGTTCACGGCCCGAAGCATGGCCTGTAGCGGCGGGGTGCAAACGGGAAAAACGGGCCCGCCGGCCCGCGGAGGCGTCCGCCCGGGTCTCGCCCCCGGCCGGCTTGTGGCACAGATTCTTGAATCCAAACGGGATCCCCCGTGCCACTCACTGGCAGACAACACCCTCAACGATGAATCCGTTCCTCACCCTTCTTCCCCCCACCGCGCCGCTCGTCGGCTTCATCGACACGCCCTACATCGTGCCGCTTGCCGGCATCTGCCTGGCCATCGTCGCCGTGGCCTTCGGCTCCGCCGAGAAGATGCAGAAGCGCCGCCTGCGCCACGAGCTGATGCGTCTCGCGATCGAACGAGGACAACCGCTCCCTCCGGAGTTGCTCGAAGAGACGCCGCCGCGGCGGAGTCGCGACGACCGACGGGGCGGTCTGGTGAGCATCGCGGTCGGTATCGGGGTGTTCCTCTTCTTCCGCGCGATCGCCGTATTGCCCGGCCTGCAGTGGATCGGCGTCGTGCCGGTGCTGATCGGCTGCGCGCTGCTGCTGAACTGGACGCTCGACCGCCGCGAGGGCGATCGTCGCTGATCCGGCCCCGCCCTCCCGTCCTCCGACGCGCCGCCTTGAGCCCATCCGATCACGATCTGATCGCCCGTGTGCTGGCCGGCGACGACCGGCACGCCTTCAGCGAGCTCGTCCGCCGCCATCAGTCAGCCGTGCGCAACTTTCTGCGACGCCTGACAGGCGGACGTCACGCGTGGGCGGACGATCTCGCACAGGAGACCTTCCTCGCCGCCTACCGGAATCTCGGGCGCTACCGCGGCGCCTCGGCGTTCCCAACCTGGCTGTTCGGCATCGCCTACAACGTCCATCGCTCCGCCCGCCGGCGCGAACGTCCCGCGGTCGAGTGGACCGGCGATGCTTCCACGCTCGCTGCGGTGCCCGGGCACGAACAGACGGTGCCCGACCCCACCGGCGGGGCCGATCTGCGGCAGGATCTCGCCGGTGCACTCGCGCAACTGCCCCCGGAGGAGCGCGCCGCCCTCCATCTGTGCTACGCCGAGGGCCTCACCCACGAAGAGGCGGCGGCGGTGCTTGCCTGCCCGCTCGGCACCGTGAAAACCCATGTGCTCCGCGCAAAGGAGAAGCTGCGCCCGCTCCTCCGCGCTTGGGCGCCCGTCTGAACCGCATCACCTGCGCCATGAATTCACTTCCCAAAGACGAATCCGATCCCGCCGGCGCCTCCGAGGACCTCCGACTGGGGGAGTTCCTTCGCGAGGTCGAGCTTCCCTATGTCGACGATGCGGGCTTCACCGCGTGCGTGATCGGGCGCCTGCCGCCCTCGGCCGGGCGGCGAGCATGGCGGCGGTTGGGGCTGGTCGGCTCCGCCACCGCCCTGGGGGTCGCGATCGCCGGATTCTGCGCGGGCCCCGCCCTGCTCGAGGCGGGCGCTGCGGGCTGGGCTGTGCTGCGGGCTTGGAGCCTGCAGACCGTTCCGGTGGCCGGTATGGCATTCACGATCGGATCCCTCGTGGTGCTCGGGGCGGCGCTGGCGGTCAGTTGGCGTTCGTATTCATTTCGTGGCTAAGAACTGCGGACCTCATTCCTCGCCGTCGAGGTAGTCGAGCGGCGCGGACCGTAGCAGCCGCTGTTCGGGCGAGCGCCGCGGGCGAGAACACCGGCACCTGCCACGGAGATTTCCGGAATCCTCAGCATCGCCATGCCCTGGGGCACCAGCAGCAGCCCGCGCACCGTGTAGATCACACCCACGACGACGAGGCCGGCGCGCAGGGCAGGCGGCGGCGCTCGGGCGAATAGGGCGGCTTGCCTCGATTCAATCAGGTGATTGAATCGGCGGCATCGACACCGCCGAACAGATCCTGCTCACCGCCGAGGCCCTCTTCGCCCGTCATGGCGTGGAGGCGGTGTCGGTACGGCAGATCCAAGAGAAGGCCGGGGTGAATGTGGCGGCGGTGCACTACCATTTCGGGAGTCGCGACGACCTGATCCGCGCGGTGCTGCGGCGGCGGGCCGAGCCGCTGAACGCCCGGCGAATCGCCCTGCTGGTGGCGCTCGAGGCGGCGCATCCGGCGCCGGCCCCGCTCGCGCTGGAGGAGGTGCTGCGGGCGTTCGTCACGCCGGTCTGGAGGCGGAGCCCAACGCCGCCTGGCTCATGGCGCACGTGCACACGACGTACGACGACAAGTTGCGGAAATGGTACTTCGATCTTTTCGCACCGCTGGTCCGGCGCTTCCAGCCGGCGTACCTGCGTGCGTTGCCGGAGCTGGCGCCCGCTGTCGGTTGGGCGCGGATGCAGTTTGTCTGGGGCGCGATGATATACCTGCTCGTCCGGGCCCAACGCAGCCGGACCTTGGGCGCCGCGGCGCCACCCGAACTGCCGGCGGCGGCTTTGATCGACGAATGGGTTACGTTCTGCGCTGCGGGCCTGCGCACCGGGCCGTGATGATGCGGTCGAGAGCCACGCGTCGATGCGGGAGCTGGTGATCCGTGAGTCCGCCCACCTCTGTACGCGGACTACGGCGAAACTCACGGGCGGGGAGGCGAATGGCTCTGCCCTCCGGCCACGAACGACCTACTTGTAGCCGGGAAGGTAATGTTTCTCGGCGCGGAAGAGCTCGAGCGTCATGGCCTTGATCTGGGCGGGGGTGCACACGGCGGCGGTGAGCGGGTCGAGCAGGAGGGCGTGGATCGCCTTCTCGACGCTGCGTTCGATGGCGGCCTGCGCGCCGAGGTCGAACACGGCCATGTTCGCGGCGCAGAGCGCAGCCATCTGCGGCGGGAGCGCGCCGAAGCGGGTGGGTGAGACGCCGTTGCGGTCGACCAGGCAGGCGACCTCGACGCAGCCGTCGGCGGGGAGGTTGGTGATGAGCTGCCCGGCGCCGCGGTGGTTGTTCATGACGTTGCCGTGGATGCGGAAGGGCACGTCCTTCTCGCGGGCCTCGATGATCCAGGAGGCGTACTCCCAGCTGCGTTCCCAGTCCATGGGTACACGGCCGGCGAGCATGCCGGCGCGCTCGCGGTCGGCGGCGCGGCGCCATTTCGGCCAGTTGGTGGCGTAGAAGCGCGAGCCGCCGTCGTACCCGAGGCGGAGGAGGTTCCGGCCGGCCGCGCTCTTGCGGTAGTAGGGCAGGTACTCGGAGAGGTGACCCGAGCTCTCGGTGATGAACGCGCCGAAATGCAGGCACATGTCCTTGCGCACGAGGTCGCGCTGGCGGTAGCGCAGGGCGTCGACCTCGGCCTGGATCCATGGTTTCACGTCGGTGGAGTCGGCGCTGGTGAGGCCGGCGCGGCGCTCGCGTTCGGCGGCGGCGAGGTCGGCGGCGAACTGCTTGTGGAGGCGCGGATAGAGGTTTCTCCCGCGGTGGTCGAGGCGGGTGAACCACGCGAGGTGGTTGATGCCGGCACACTCCCAGTCGAGCTCGGGGTAGGGAATGCCGGCGTACTCGGCGAGGAGGTGGCTGGTGCCCTGCACGCTGTGGCAGAGGCCGACGACGCGCATCGAGGAGGTGCGGCCGGCGGCGAGGCACAGCATCGCCATCGGGTTGGTGTAGTTGAGAACCAATGCCCGGGGGCAGAGGCGCTCGCAGTCGCGCAGGACATCGAGCCAGACGGGGATGGTGCGCAGCGCCTTGAAGAGGCCGCCGGGGCCGATCGTGTCGCCGATGCACTGGTCGACGCCGTACTGCCGCGGGATGGCATTGTCGAAGCGCACGCAGGCGGTGCCGCTGACCTCGATGCAGTTCACCACGTAATCGGAGCCGGCGAGGACGGCGGTGCGGTCGGGCGAGGCGACGATCTTCCAGTGTGTTTTGCCGCGCTGGGCGGCGAGGTTCTCGATCACACGGTGCATGGTCGCGAGGCGGTCGCGGTCGATGTCGACGAGCGCGATGGTGCCGCCCTGCTCACCGGGGATGCGGAAGAGGTCGTTGAGCAGGCGCGGGGTAAAGCCGCTGCCGGCGCCGAGCAGCGTGAGCTTGAACGGGCGCGGCATCGCGCCGGGCAGGCCGCGCGTGGCGGCATCCTGGGTGTGGGCGGCGGGGCCACGTTTCATGGGAGGGAAGGCGGGAGGTGAAAGGCGGGAGGCGCCTCAGGCCGGCGCACAGAGTCACGAAAAAGCCGGCACACGGAGGGATGCTCCGGGTGCCGGCCGAAGATTACCGGGGAGGTTACTTCTTGAGCGGAGAAAGGCGGAGGAGGGCGACGTCGTGCGCTTCGAGGCGCTTGGTGAACGGCTTCGCGGTGGTGCCGGCGTCCTTCTTGTCCCAGAGGTCGCGGATCGCGCGCTCGCCGCCGAGGAACCACATGTGGCCGAAATCGACGGAGAGCTCGGCGGCGGTGTCGCCGGTGTTGAGCAGGGCGAGCGCCCAGCTGCCATCGGCGAGCTCGCGTACCCAGATTTCACGGCCGGGCTCGGTGCGGAAGGGCCACGCGGCCTTGCCGAGCGGATCCTGGTCGATGGCGAGCGCCTCCTCGTCGGTCATGACGGCGAGGATCTCGGGCGTCATGTGGCGGACGTCGTTGCCGGCCATGAGGGGTGCGGCGAGCATGCACCACATCGAGAAATGGGCGCGGGACTCGGCGAAGGTGAGGCCGGCGTTGCCGACCTCGAGCATGTCGGGGTCGTTCCAGTGGCCGGGGCCGCCGAACTGGCCGATGCCGTTGCCCTGTCCGTCGTTGGGCTGCACGAGCGTGCGCTGAAGGTCGAGGATGACCTTCCAGCCGCGCTCCCAGCGCTGCACGCAATCGTAGCAGTCGGTGATGTCGCCGGTGGTGCGCCAGAGGTGGCCCACGTCCTTCGCCCATTCCCAGGGCTTGCTGTTGCCCCACTCGCAGATGCTGAAGACAACGGGCCGGCCGGCGGCGTAGAGCGCGTCGCGCATGGTGGTGTAGGCCTCGCGGGGGTCGCGGGTGTCGGTGTAGCACCAGTCGTACTTGAGGTAGTCGACTCCCCAGGACGCGAAGAGGCGGGCGTCCTGGTACTCGTGGCCCTTGCTGCCGGGATAGCCGCCGCAGGTCTTGGTGCCGGCGCAGCCATAGATGCCGAACTTGAAGCCGCGGGCGTGGAGGAAGTCGCCGAGGGCCTTCATGCCGGAGGGAAACTTCGCCGGGTCGGGCACGAGGCTGCCGTTGGCGTCGCGCTCCTTGAGGGCCCAGCAGTCGTCGAGCACGATGTAGTTGTAGCCGGCGTCGCGCATGCCGTTCTTCACCATGGTCTCGGCGGTCTCCATGATGAGCACCTCGTTGATGTTCGAGGCGAAGGTGTTCCAGGTGTTGAAACCCATCGGCGGCGTGAGCGCGAGGCCCTCGAACTTCTGGGCCAGGGCCGGCGAGGCGGCCGTCGCCGCGGCCAGGAGGAGACTGAGGAGTTTTTTCATGGTGGCGTCGGTTGGAACGAAAAGTGACTACGCACAGGGGAGGGCGGGCAACCTGCCGCAGGAAAACGAGTGAAACGAGGCTCGAAGTTTGATGCGGATGGTGCAAAATGTGATCTGAAGCCGATGCCTCCGCGCCGCGACAACTCCGCCGACCCCTTCGCCGTGGTGCATGGCGCCGCCGAGGAGGTGCGCCGGGAGGCTGGATACTTCTGGGACAACGCCACGCGCGGCGATCCGGACCAGCTGGTGCTGCAGCGCACGCTCGGCGGGGCGGCGTTCTTCCGCGACGCCGCGGGCGAACGGCTCGTGCCGGCGGGCCACGCGATGCTCTTCACGCAACGCGAGCCGAGCGCCTACGGTTATCCGCCCGGCGCCACGGAGCCGTATCGGCTGCGCTTTCTCGCGTTCTCACCCACGGGGGTGCGGTCGCTCTTCGAGCGGATCCGGGCGGATTTCGGTTCGGTGGTGCAGATGCCGGAGGAGTCCGAGGCGTCGGCGTTGTTCGACGAGTTGTTCGACGGTGTGCGGAATCGGAGGCTGCGCGACCGTTTCCACGAGTCGGAGCTGATCTACCGGCTGCTCATCGCCCTCTACCGGGAGCAGGTGCACGGCTCGCGGGAGCGCGATCCGGTGGAGTTCGGGCTGCACTACCTGCGCAGCCACTTCCGCTCGCCGATCAACCTCAAGACGGTCGTCGCGAAGTGCGGCATCACCCGCGAGCACTTCATCCGCGCCTTCCGGGCGCGCCATGGCGAATCGCCCGGTGCGATGCTGCGGCGCCTGCGGCTCGAACATGCGGATACAATGTTGGCGGCGACCGAGCTCGGCCTCGCGGAGATCGCGCGCGCGAGCGGCTTCGCCGGCGCCAACACCTTCGGCCGCGCCTACCGCGCGCGGTTCGGGCGCAGCCCCGCCGAGCGGCGCCGGTAGTCGCGGCGGGCGAGGATCGACGCGGGCGTCGCGGCGTGCTGGAGTGGCCGT
>JAEZSJ010000307.1 GCA_023443985.1 Verrucomicrobiota bacterium
GGACGTGAAGCTGCTCAACGCGAAGATCATCGAGTACTGCCTCGACCGCCCGCTCGGCGCGATCAAGGCCCGCCGCGGCCTCACCGCCGACGCCATCGACTGGTTCCTGCCGCACATGTCGTCGGAATATTTCCGCCAACCGATCGCCGCCGGCCTCGCGCGCATCGGCCTGCCGATCCCGCCCGAGCGCTGGTTCACCAACCTCGCCACGCGCGGCAACACCGGCTCCGCGTCGTTCTTCCTCATGCTCGACGAACTCCTCCGCAGCGGCCGCCTCCGCCGCGGCCAACGCCTGCTCGCCCTCGTGCCCGAGTCCGGCCGGTTCACGAGCGCGTACCTGCACTTCACCGTCGTCTGATGCGCCCCGACGAAGTTCCCCAGGAAAACGCGCCCGTGCTCGGCGGTGTGCGCAAGCTCGTCTACGTCGTCGATTCCTCCGGCCATTATCGCTCTGTCTGCTCCGGCGGCTCCGAGATCGACACCTCGCCCACCGAGGAGGCCGTCGCGTGGTTCGCTCGGCTCGCCGCCGAGGCGCGCGCCCGCGCCGCGCGCGGCGAGTCCAGCCCGCTCGAATACCACATGTACCGCCTCCGGCTCGATGTGCCCACGCTCGCCGCCGCCGCCGGCCTCTGGCGCTGGCGTGTGCGCCGCCACCTGCGCCCCGCCGTCTTCGCGCGGCTGAACCCGCGCCTGCTCGCGCGCTACGCCGAGGCGATGGGGCTGACCGTCGACCAACTCCGCACGCTCGACTGACGCCGCCTTTCCCCGATGCCCGCCTCCGCCACCGACCAGCCCGCACCGAAGGTTTTCCAACACCGCCAGTCCGCCCATTGCGAGAGCGGCGTCATCTCCTCGCTGCTCCAGCACGAGGGCCTCCCGATCTCCGAGGCGATGGCGTTCGGCCTGAGCGCGTCGTTGTCGTTCGCCTACATCCCGCTGGTGAAGATCAACCAGCTGCCGCTCATCGCCTACCGGATGGTGCCGCGCTTCATCCTCAACGGCCTCAAGAAACAGCTCCGGCTCCCGCTGCGTTTCGAGACGTTTCGCGAGCCGCTCGACGGCCGCCGCCGCCTCGACGCGCTCCTCGACCAGGGGCGCCTCGACGGCCTGCAGTCCTCCGTGTTCTTCCTGCCGTATTTTCCGGAGAACATGCGCTTCCACTTCAACGCGCACAACCTCATCGCCTACGGCCGCGACGGCGACGACTACCTCATCTCCGACCCCGTCTTCAACGGCCCCACACGCTGCGCCGCCCGCGACCTGAGCCGCGCGCGCTTCGTCCGCGGCGCCCTCGCGCCGAAGGGCCTCATCTACTATTTCGACGGCCCCGCCCCGCGCACCGACATCGCCTCGCTGCTCCCCGGCGCGATCAAGAAGAACTGTTTCCTGATGCTCAACGTGCCGCTGCCGTTCGTCGGCTGCTGCGGCGAACACCTCCTCGCCCACCGCCTGCGCCGGCTGCCGGTGGCCAAGGATCCCGAATACTGCCGGCGCCTCGTCGGCCACATCGTGCGCATGCAGGAGGAGATCGGCACCGGCGGCGCCGGCTTCCGTTTCCTCTACGCCGCGTTCCTGCAGGAAGCCGCCGCGCTGCTCGCCAACCCGCGCCTGACGGAACTCTCGCTCGAGCTCACCGCGATCGGCGACAGCTGGCGCGACTTCGCGCTCCACGCCGCGCGCATGAACAAGGCCCGCGCGGAAATGGACACCGCCCTGCTCGCCGACACCCTCGTCGCCCTCGCCCGCCGCGAGCGCGCCCTCTTCAAGAAACTCCGCGCCGCGGTGTGAGCGCGCGCTAATACACGACTTCGCCTGCGGACGGTTTGCCCTCGGCCATAACGATTCTTCGAGCTCCCGCTACGCTCCGTCCGAAAGCGCACCGATGGTGCGCGTAGGGACGTTGCTCGTCGACGCCCGTTGGCCATAGCAAGGTGCGAGTGGTGAAACGATGCCCAATGGGCGCCGGCAAGCAGCGCCCCTACGATTCGAATTCGTGATCACGGCTCAGCGTAGGGCGGACATCTCCTCCGGCCGCGCAGCGCAGCGGCACCATCACGCCGTTTCCCCACCGCCCCCATCACTCCGCCGCTCGCAACCGCCACGCGGCGAAGCTCAGGCATGCGGCCGCGAAACCAAGCAACAGCCACGGCTCCGCGCCGAGCGTCGCGAGGCGCGCGCCGCGCACGAACACGTCCAGAAATCCCTCGAGTCCCCAGCCCGTCGGCGAAAACGCCGCGACCTGCTGCATCGCGAGCGGCATCACGATCTTGGGCACCATTACGCCGCCGAGCGCGCCGAAGAGGATGTTCGTCACCCCGCCGATCGTCGTCGCCTGCTCCGTCGTGCGCGCCACCGCCGCCACCGCGAGCGCGAAGCCGATCCCGGCCAGGCTCACTGCGCTCGCCATCGCCCACAACGCGAGCCAGTCGACCTCGATGCCGAGCGCATCGCCGCCGAGTCGCGGCACGAGATAACGCCCGACGAGCAGCATCACCGCCGTCTGCCCGAGGTTCACGAGATAGAATGGCACCACCTTGCCCGCCAGCAACGTCGTCACCGGCACGCGCAGGCTGCGCAGCCGTTGCCACGTGCCCTGTTGCCGCTCGGCGATGAAGACGTTCGAGAGCGGGATCACCACGAAGAACATCGCGAACACCAGCCACGCCGGCACGCTCTGCTGCACCGACGTCAGCGCCACGCCGCTGGCGCGATGGAAACGCGTCTCGAGCAACGCGCCCGCCGCCGCCGGGTCCATGTCCGGCAATTGGACACCGGAGATGCGCGCCGTGTCGCGGAACGGCTCGATGAGTGCGTTCACCCGCTGCGCCGCCACCGCACGCAGCACATCCGCCTGAAACGCCGCGAGCACCGCGGGCGGCAGGCCCGGCTCGGCGAGCACGGTGACCAGCGGCCGCTTCGTCTCCGCGTCGGCCAGCGCCTCCTCGTATCCCGCCTCGATCAGAAGCCCGATCTGGATCTCGCCGCGCGTCAGCGCCGCTTCGACCGCCGCGCGATCCGCCGCGGTCGGCCGTCCGCCGGGCAAGGCCGCGCGCAACGCCACCGCCGCAGGCGTGCCGTCGCCATCCCACACGAGCCAATGCGCCTTGTCCGCGATGCGCGGCTGGAACGTGTCGCGTAACGCCAACGACATCACGAGGATGAACACCGCCGGCATCGCGAAGAGCACGAGCAGCCCGTGCACATCGCGCGCGAGCGCGCGCAGTTCCTTCCGGATGGTGGCGAGCAGCGAGGTCATTTCAGACACGATGATTCGAGAGGTAGGGCGAACCGTCCCCGGTGAGCCGCCCCTCGTCGGCAGCCCGGCAGCCATGATAATCCCAAAGCGGCTCGGCAGGGACGCCTCTCCCTACCACCCGGAGGCTCGTCCTTGGACGCTGGTCTTTCGCCTGGCTCTTCATGGCTCCGTCAGTCGCGCAGCGAGTGGTGGGTGAGCTGGAGAAACAACTCCTCGAGATCGCGACAACCGTGCCGCACCGCCACGATCGGTCCCGCGAGCGCACGCACGTCGCGGAGCAATTCCTCGAGCGGCCGTTCCGCCGGCAGCGCGATTTCCAGCCAGCCGTCCTCGCCGGCGCACTCCGGCGCAAGCGCGCACTCCGCCACGAGCCGCGCGCGCAGCGCCGCATCGGGCGCACGGGTCACGCGCACCTCCACGTTCGCCGTCGCGCCCACGAGCAACTCGGTCAGCGCGCCGCAGGCGAGCACGCGCCCGTGGTCGATCACCGCCACGCGGTCGCCGATCGCCTGGACCTCCTCCATATAGTGGGAGGCATAGATGATCGCCCGACCCTCGGCGCGCAGCCGCCGCACCGTCTCCAACAAAAACGCGCGCGACTGCGGATCCACGCCGACCGTCGGCTCGTCGAGCAGCAGCAACTGCGGATCGCCGACGAGCCCGATCGCGAGATTGAGCCGGCGTTTCAAACCACCGGAGCATTCCGCCGCGCGTCGCGTCGCGACCGCCTCGAGCCCGGCCGCGGCCAGCGCCGCCGCGATCCGCGCGCGCGCC
>JAEZSJ010000397.1 GCA_023443985.1 Verrucomicrobiota bacterium
CCGGGGCGGTCCCGCCGCCCACCCGCACCGAGCGCGACACGATGGGGGAGATGCAGGTGCCCGCGGGGGCGCTCTACGGGGCGTCGACCGCGCGGGCGGTGCGGAACTTCCCCATCAGCGGGCACCGCATGCCGGCGGAGTTCCTCCGAAGTCTTGCGCTGGTGAAGGCCGCCTGCGCGCGCGCGAACGAGGAGCTTGGCCGCCTCCCCCCGGAGAAGAGCCGGCTGATCCGCGAGATCGCCGCCGAGATCGCCGCCGGCGGCCTCCTCGACCATTTCCCGGTAGACGTCTTCCAGACCGGCTCCGGCACCTCGACGAACACGAACCTCAACGAGGTCGTCGCCAACCGCGCCAGCCAGCGCGCGGGCCTGCCCCTTGGCTCGCACCGGCCGCTGCACCCCAACGACGACGTGAACCTCGGCCAGTCGTCGAACGACGTGGTGCCGACGGCGCTCCACGTGGGCGTGGCGCTCGCGTTGCGCGAGCGGCTCGGGCCCGCGCTGGTGCAGCTGCAGCGGGCGCTCGCGGGCCGGGCGGAGGCCTTCGCGGAGGTGGTGAAGATCGGCCGTACCCATTTGATGGACGCGACGCCGCTCACCCTCGGGCAGGAGTTCTCCGGCTACGCGGCGCAGGCCGGCAAGGCGGTGGCGCGGGTCGACCGCGCGGTGGCGGCGCTCCGGGAGCTGGCGATCGGCGGCACCGCGGTGGGCACGGGCCTGAACGGCCATCCGGCGTTCGCCGCGCGGGTGTGCGCCCTGCTGACGGAAGGCACCGGCATCGAGTTCGTGGAGGCGGACAACCATTTCGAGGCGCAGGCCGCGCGCGACGACGCCGTGGAGGTCGCCGGCGCGCTCGCCACGATCGCGGCGAGCCTCACGAAGATCGCCAACGACATCCGCTGGCTCGGCTCGGGGCCGCGCGGCGGCCTCGGCGAGCTGCGGTTGCCGGCCACGCAGCCGGGCAGCTCCATCATGCCGGGCAAGGTGAACCCGGTCCTCTGCGAGGCGTTGGTGCAGGTGTGTCTCCATGTGCAGGGGCTCACCCAGTCGGTGGTGCTGTGCGGGCGCGAGGGACACTTCGAGCTCAACGCCACGATCCCGTTGATCGCGCACGCGCTCCACGAGGCGATCCGCTGCCTGGCGAACGCCGTGCGGGTGTTCGCCGAAGCGTGCGTCGCCGGGCTCGAGGCCGACGCGGCCCGGTGTGCGGAGCTGGCGGAGCGCTCGCTCATGCTCGTGACCGCCTTGACACCGAAGATTGGATATGAGCGGGCGGCCGCGGTGGCGAAGGAGGCGGCGGCGACGGGCCGGACGCTGCGCGAGGTCGTGCTCGAGCGGAAACTGCTGGACGAGGGGGAGCTGGGGCGCGCGCTCGACCCTCGGCGCATGACGCGCGGTCCCGCGTAGCCGGCGGGCACCGTCACTCCATCGAGGCGAGGATGTCGGCGACCGGGACGGTGGCGAACCGCGTGGCGAAATCCGAGATCGCGTACGGCACGACCAGCGTGCCGCCGTGGAGGAGCGCGCCACAGGAGTAGACGACGTTGGGCACGTAGCCCTCGCGCTCGTCCTCGGTCGGGGTGATGAGGGGCTCGCGCGAGCGCCCGAGCACCTTCGTGGGGTCGTCGCGGTCGAGCAGGCAGGCGCCGATGCAGTACTTCCGCATGGCCCCGATGCCGTGGGTGAGCACGAGCCAGCCGCGGTCGGTCTCGATGGGCGAGCCGCAGTTGCCGAGCTGCACGAACTCCCAGGTGTAGGTCGGCTTGAGGATGATCCGCGAGGTGCGCCAGAAGTGGACATCGTGGGAGAACATGAGGTGGATGTTCTCGTTGTCCTGGCGGGAGAGCATCGCGTATTCGCCGTGGATCCTGCGGGGAAAGAGCGCCATGCCCTTGTTCTGCACGGCCGCGCCCGTGAGCGTGACGAACTGGAAGTCGAGGAAGTCGTCGGTGCGGAGCAGTTCGGGGCTGGTGTGGCGGCCGTCGTAGGCGGTGTAGGTGGCGAAATAGGTGATACGGCCGTCGTCCTCCCGGAAGCGCACGAAGCGGGCGTCCTCGATGCCGCGGCTCTGCGTGGGCGAGCGCGGGAAGATGACCCGCTCGGACATGCGGAGGTCGTCGGCGAAGCGCACGCGGTAGTTGGAGAGGGCGAGGCGGAGAATGGTCTCCTCGGTCGAGACGGAGTTCGAGACCTCGCCCGGGCCGATCTGGTTGTGGACGAAGGCCAGGGAGGCGCGCAGCTCGGCGAGGGTGAAGTTCGCGCCGACGGTGGCGAGCGTGCGTTTGGTGAACTCGCCGGCGAACCCGAGCTCGGCGAGCTGCTGGGCGAAGCGGAGCTTCTGGAAGGGCGCGTCGGCCTGGAACTTCGGCTCGGTGACAAAACGCGTGGGGGTGTTGATCGCGATCCGCCCCGCGGCGTCGACGACGCCGGTCCGGAAGGTGATCGAGGAGAGGTGGCCTTCGCCGGTCGCCCGCAGGCTCAGGATGAAACGGGCGGAGCCGGCCGGGAGGTCGCTCTGGTCGGGATGGAGGACGATCGAGGGGTTGAAGAGCGCGGCGGCCTCGAGCGAGTACTCGAGCGTGAAATACGAGCCGATCACGAGCTGCCGGGCCTCGGAGAGTTCCAGGTCGGAGACCAGGTGCGGACGGACGCTCTCGAAACGCTCGCGGAAGAGTTCGCGCGTCTTCTGATGGCGGCCGGAGAACTCCGAGAGGATCTGGGCGAGCAGCGCCTCGACTTGCGGCTCGGTGAGCGCGAGCAGGCGGGCGATGATGCGGACGATGCGTTGTTCGTTCGCGAGCACGAACGGACGGATCAACACCCGGGCGCGGTCCGGGTTGATGAAGATGTCGGCGCGTTGGACCCCCGGGGCGGACATGGCTCAGGCCGGGGCGAGTTCGGCGGAGCGCCCGGTGGCGGCCGGAGCCTGGCGGCGGTGGACGAGGCGCAGTTCGGCAAGCGCGAGGTGGAAGGCGAGGGTGGACTCGGCGCCCTGGTTCTCGTTCACCCGGTCCGCATGGAGCGCGTCGCGACAGCCGCCCGTGTGCGGGTCGTAGAGGGGCAGGCCGAGGTCGTTGCGACCGAGAAACCACTCGAACACCAGGTGGGCACGGGAGAGCCAGAACCGGTCGCCGGTGATGCGGAACGCCTCGAGGCAGGCGCTCACGGTCGCCTGCGCCTCGATCGGCTGCTGGTCGAAGTAGGCGCGGGTGCCGTCGCGGTGGTAGAAGCCGTTGGAGCCGATCGGCTGGAAACGTCCGTGCGGGGAGGTCTGGAGCTGCACCAGCCAGCGGAGCGCCCGCAGGCCGGCGGCGACGACGGCGGGCTGGTCGGTGGCGCGGCCGGAGAGCATGAGGGCGTGCGGGAGTCGGGCGTTGTCGTAGGTGGCGTCGTCGGCGAGCCAGTGCCAGTCGGCCCGGCTGTGTTCGACGAAACGCCGCATGAGCCGGTCGGTGAGCGCGGTGCGCAGATCGAGTGCGCGCTGATCGCCGGGCTGGTCGCGCAGGTAGGCATCAAGCCCGAGCAGGCTGAACGCCCAGGTACGCGGATGCACGAGCGCGGGGACGGGCGGCAGCGCCTCGTGGAGCAGGCGGCGGGCGAGCAGGCGCAGCCCGCGGTCGCGGGCTCCGGCGGCGCACACGCCCAGCGCCCACAGGGCACGGCCGTGCGAGTCCTCGGAGCCCTCCTCCTCGAGCCAGCGGCGGTCGTAGCCGAGGAAGTTGCGGAAGCGGCCCGTGCCGGGGTGCAGCGCGTGGGCGAGAAAGCCGGCATAGCTCGGGACGAGGCGGGAAAGCGCCGCGGGGCCCTCCCCGAGCTCCTCCCAGAGCAGGGCGAGGAGGAGGGCGCGGGCGTTGTCGTCTGTGCAATAGCCGTGGATACGGTGCGGGACCGTGTAGAGGGCGTGCTGGAGGATGCCGGTCGAGTCGGTGAGGCGCAGCACATGGTCCGGCCGGAAGACCGGCAGCGGCACGGGGTCGCGGTCGGGATCGACGGGCTCGGGCGCCGGTTCGCGGTGCTGGGCCCGGGCGTGCTCGGCGTGCGCCCGGGCGAAGGTCCCGAGATAGTGTTCGGCGGCGCGCGGCCAGATCATGCCGCGCCCGATGCCGTAGGCGCGGCGGCGCATCGCGAGGCGGCGCCCCTGGTCGCGCAGCAGCGCGGCGACCTCGCGGGCGATCGCGCCGGAGTCGGCGAAGGGGACGAGCACGCCGCGGTCCCCGGCGAGGAGCTCGGCGGCGTGCCAGTATGGTGTGGATACGACGGCCTTGCCGGCGCCGAAGGCGTAGGCGAGCGTGCCGGAGACGATCTGCTGCTCGTTGAGGTACGGCGTGATGTAGACGTCGGCGGCGCCGATGAAATCCTTGAGCTCGGCGAGGTCGACGAAACGGTCGAAGAAGACGACGTGCTCCTCGACGCCGTGGCGTTGGGCCAGCTGCTCGAGGCTGCGGCGGTAGGTCTCCCCCTGCTCGCGCACGAGGTTGGGATGGGTGGCTCCGAGGACCAGATACACGACCTGCGGGAACTCGGCGATGATGGCCGGCAGGGCGGCGAGCACGTGCTCGATGCCCTTGTTGGGCGAGAGCAGTCCGAAAGTCAGGAGCGTGAGCCGCCCCTCCACGGCGAAGAGCTCCTTGCAGCGGTCGGGCTCCTCGAAGGGCACATCGGGGATTCCATGCGCGATCAGGTCGATCTTCGCGTCGGGCGCCCCGTAGGTCTCGCGCAGGAAGGTGCGGCCGCGCTCGGTCATCACGACCAGCCGGTCGGACATGCCGATGAGCGACCGCATCACCTCGCGCTGGGCCGGGGAGGGCGCGCGCAGGACGGTGTGGAACGTGGTAACCACCGGCGTGCGCAGGGCCCGCAGCAGCGTCAACAGGTGTCGGCCCGCCTCGCCGCCGAAGATCCCGAACTCGTGCTGGACGCAGAGCAGGTCGGCGCCGCCGCGGTTGAGGAACTCGGCGGCGCGCAGGTAGCTGCGCGGATCGTCCTCGGCGATCTCGCAGACGACCTCGGGCGGGTAGCCGTGGTTCGCGCCCCGTTGCGTGACAGCGATCACCGGGCAGTCGCCCGGGGCCGACTGCGCGGCCACGGATTGGCGGAGATCGTGGGTGAACGTCGCGATGCCGCACTTGCGCGGCAGGTAGGTTCCGAGGAACGCGGTCTTCATCGGGCGTGGGCGGATGGGGCGGGGCGGCCGGGTCAGGCGCGACGGCCGCGCAGCAGCGAGACGACGAACAGGACCAGGAACAGCACGAAGCAGATCTTGGCGATGAGCGCCGCCGTTCCCGCCACGACGCCGAAACCGAGCGCCCCGGAGACCAGGGCGAGGAGCAGGAAGAAGATGGTGTAGCCGAGCATGGTGGAGCGAGTTGGTGGTTGAGGGAATCCGCAGCGGCCGGGAGCCGGTGCGGCGACAGCCCGAGAGTAACGTGCCGGCGTTCTCCAAGCCATCGGGCCCGGCCCGAGCCGCGGGTGGGGCCCGGGCCCGCGCGCGCTGCCGCAAATTTGCCGGGGTCGGGAACCCGGAGCCGCCGAGCGTGTTACAGGAAGGTGCAGCCCAACCCGCCGACGTGCTCCCACACTTGTCGTACCTCCACGCCCTCTTGGCGTCGCGCCCGCCCGCTCCGTGCCCGGAGCCGGCGGCGGCTGCCGCTTGGCGGAAGGGCAATCCGGCCGGGCGCGCGTTGCTTGACCGGGCCGGAGCCCGCAGCGAATGTCCCGCGGAACCTATCAGCTGAGACCATCACCGTGGGAACATTCAAGGACTACGCCAGTCGCACCGAGGTAGAACGCATGTCTACCAAGGCCCAGGACGTCGCCTTCGACCGCCTGCTCGTCGACCGCATCAAAGCCGGCGACGAACTCGCGTTCAACGAGATGGTCGGCAAGTATTGGGACCGGATCTACTCGATGGTCCACCAGCTCCTGCGCAACCCGCAGGACGCCGAGGAGGTCACGCAGGATGCCTTCATCCGCGCGCACCGCGGGCTGGGGAACTTCCGGGGCGACGCCGCCTTCTCGACCTGGCTCTACCAGATCGCGACCAATCTCGCGCGCAACCGCTACTGGTATTGGTGGCGGCGGAAGCGGGACAAGACGGTCTCGTTCGACCAGCCGCTCGGCGAGGATGACGACAGCGCCACGCTCGCCGAGATCATCCCGGCCGATGTCGAGGCGCCCGACGACATCACGGTGACGAGCGAGTTCACCGAGCATGTCGCCGCGGGCATGGAGAAACTCGGCAAGAAGCACCGGGAGATACTCGTGCTGCGCAATGTCCAAAATCATTCCTACGAGGAGATCGCCGAGATTCTCGGGATCAGCGTGGGAACCGTGAAGAGCCGGATCGCCCGGGCCCGCGAGGCCCTGCGCGAGCTGCTCGGGGAGGATTTCAAATGACCCACGATCGATTCATCGAACTACTCAACCTCTACGTCGATGGAGAGCTGCCGCCGGCCCAGGCGGCCGAGTTGGAACGGGCCATCGCGGGCGACGCCGAGCGTCGCCGGATCTACCGCCAATATTGCCAGATGCAGAAGGCCTGTTCCGGCTTGGCGGAGCATTTCCGCGAGGAAGCCGCGCCGGCCCCGCATTTCCGCCAAGGGAAGGTGGTGGCGATCGACGCGCAGCGGGGCGCGCGCGAGTGGCTGCGCTCGCTCGGCCTCGTGGCCAGCGGCGCGCTCGCCGCGTGCGCCGTGTTTGTGGCGGTGCGACAGGTGTCGCCCGCGGCCGCACCGGCCGAGGTGGCGCAACCGGCCGTCGCGCAGCCCGAGGTCGCGCGCGCGCAGCCGGTGCTGCAGGCGACCACCGTCGCCTACGGCGCCGACCCTGCCGGGTTCCGCAATCCTTGGGGGCAGGGGAGCCGGGACATCGTCGTCGACTTCGCGCGGATGGCGCCGGTGACCCGGCCGCTGGTGGTGCCCGATCTCTCCAGCGTCGAGGATCTCAAGGTCGATCTGCGACCGTACAGCGACGTATCGAACACGCCGTTGCGGCTCGAGGAGATCGAGGCGAACGCCTTCCAGTTCCAGCGCTGAACGGTACTGCGGAGCCGAAACCCTTCGGGCGCTCTCCCCTCAGGAGAGCGCCTTTTTGATGAGCGCCTCGGTGGTGGCGCCCGCGCCGAGGGCGCCCTGCGCCTTGCGCACGGCCTTGTCGGCATCCGGCGGACGGTACCCGAGCGCGACCAGCGCGGCGACGGCGTCGGCCAACGGGGAGGCTTCGGTGGCGGCGGGCAGGTTGCCTCCGGCGCCCGGTCCCGCCGGGACGATCTGCGCGACGGCACCGAGCTTGTCCTTCAGATCGAGGATGATCCGCTCGGCGGTCTTCCGGCCGATGCCGGGGCATTTGGAAAGCAGTTCGGCATCGCCGGCGGCGATCGCGCCTTGGAGCGACGGCAGCGAAAGCTGGCTCATCAACGCGAGCGAGACCTTCGGACCGACTCCGCTCACCTTCTCGATCAGCAGGCGGAAGAAGTCGCGCTCGGCGGCCGTGGCGAAACCGTAGATCGCCTGCGAATCCTCGCGGTAGACGACGGTGGTGTGCAGGAACGCCGGCTGGCCGGCCGCGGGGAGTTTCTCCGCGGTGGTGACGGGGATGTTCACCTCGTAGCCGACACCGGCGACCTCGAGCACCGCCCGCAATGGCGTGGCGGAAAGCAGGGTACCACGCAGGCTGGCGATCATCGGGCGGCCTTGGGTTGGCGCAGGCCGAGCACGTCCTGCATGTCGTAGAGCCCGGTCGGGCGGCCGAACACCCAACGGGCGGCCTGGAGCGCACCGCGCGCGAGGATCGCGCGGTCGCCGGCCTTGTGCGTGAGTTCGACCCGTTCGCCGAGCGCGGCGAAGACGACGGTGTGGTCGCCGACCACGTCTCCTCCGCGCAGCGCGTGCACGCCGATCTCACGCTTCGTCCGCTCGCCGACGATGCCGTGGCGCCCGTGGCGCAGATCGGATTCCTGGAGACTGCGGGCGTCCATCAGGATCTCGACGAGGCTGGCGGCGGTGCCGCTGGGCGCGTCCTTTTTGAAGCGGTGGTGCATCTCGACGACCTCGGCATCGAACGAGTCGTCGAGCACGCGGGCGGCCTCGGCGGTGAGGTGGAAGAGCACGTTCACGCCGATCGAGTAGTTGCTCGCCCAGACGGTCGGGATCGCGGCGCTTGCGCGCGCGGCGAGGGTGTTGCGCTCCTCGGTCGTGTGTCCGGTCGTGCCGACGACGAGCGCCTTGTGGTGGCGGATCGCGAGATCGACGACCTCGCCCGTGGCCGAGTGGTGGCTGAAGTCGATGACGACATCGCAGGAGGGCAGGGCGGCGGCGAGGTCGTCGCCCTGGTCGAGGGCGGCGGCGACGGTCAGGCCGGCTTCCTTGGCACAGGCGAGGAGGGCTTGGCCCATGCGGCCCTTGGCGCCGTTGATGAGAAGGCGGGGAGTCGACATGGCGTTCAACGGCGGAGGGCGGCGAGGGTCTGGTCGAGGAGTGCGCGGTTGGCGTCGGTCAGTTCGCAGAGCGGCAGGCGCACCTCGGGCGAGCTGATCTGGCCGAGCTGGGCCATGGCGTACTTGGCGGGCACAGGGTTGGGCTCGACGAAGAGGTTCTTGAAGAGGGGCTGGAAGCGCGCGTGGAGCGCGAGCGCCTCCGCCCGGCGGCCGGCGAGGGCGAGCTCGCAGAGTTGCGCGACTTCGGCGGGAAAGAGGTTGGAGGCGACGGAGATCACGCCCTTGGCGCCGAGCGAGAGGAACGGCAGCGTGAGGCTGTCGTCGCCGCAGAGGATCGTCAGCGTGTCGCCGCAGGCCTGGCGGATCTGGTCGACGCGGTCGCAGGAGCCGCCCGCTTCCTTGATGTGGTTGACGTGCGGGAACGCCGCGCGCAGGCGGGCGATGGTCGGCACGGCGATCTCGATGCCGCAGCGGCCGGGGATCGAGTAGAGCACGATCGGCTTGCGGGTGGCTTCGGCGATCGCGCTGAAATGGCGGAACAGGCCTTCCTGGCTCGGCTTGTTGTAGTAGGGGGCGACGACCAGCACGGCATCGGCGCCGGCGGCGTCGGCCTTCTTGGTGAGTTCGACGGCCTCCCGCGTGCTGTTCGAACCGGTGCCGGCGAGCACGGGCACCCGACCGGCCACGCGCGCGACGACGCGCCGGACGACCTCAATGTGCTCCTCGTAGTCGAGCGTCGGCGACTCACCGGTGGTGCCGACGGGCACGAGTCCTTTGATTCCGCCGGCGAGCTGGGCGTCCACGAGGCGATCGAGATCGTCGTAGGCGATTTGGCCGTGGCGGAACGGTGTCACGAGAGCGGTGATGGCGCCGGTGAACTCGCGCGGAGTGCTCATGCTAAGGGATTTAATTGCGGGTTTACGAAACGAGACCT
The DNA here is from genome assembly GCA_023443985.1 of Verrucomicrobiota bacterium. Lineage (GTDB taxonomy): Bacteria > Verrucomicrobiota > Verrucomicrobiia > Opitutales > Opitutaceae > CAJCBL01. The sequence goes on from JAEZSJ010000397.1 coordinate 9,368, forward strand.
TGTGGAGAAATGCTGCGCCCAATAGGAAAAATCCATCCCTTTTTCCCCAACGGAGCGTTTCCCGGCGGAAACAAGTCCCAGCCTCAATGCATACCCAGATTTTCAACGAGTTGCTCAAGCTCGGTGTCGAGACCGGTGCGAGCGATTGCATCATCAAAACCAACAAGGTCGGGTACCTGCGCATCAGCGGCCGGCTCAAGCCGGTGGATATGGAGCCGATCCCGCGGCACATCATCCAGGCGTTCGTGGACGAGTACGTGCCGTTCGTCTTCAAGCCGCAGTGGGACACGGACGGCCAAATCGACTTCGCCTACACCGCCGAAAACATCGGGCGCTTCCGCGTGAACGCCTTCCAGCAGCGCGGCTCGATCTCGATCGTCTTCCGCCACATCAAGAGCCACATCCCGACCTTCGCGGACCTGAACCTGCAGCCGGAACGTCTCGTCAAGCTCGCGCAGGTCAAGGACGGCCTCGTGCTGGTCTGCGGCCCCACCGGCTCGGGCAAGAGCTCGACGATGGCGTCGATGCTCAACTGGATCAACCAGAACCTCGAACGCCACATCGTCACGATGGAGGATCCGATCGAGTTCACGTTCCAGGACGGCAAGTCGATCTTCAACCAACGTGAGATCGGCATCGACACGCCGAGCTTCTCTTTGGCCGTGCGCTCGGTGCTCCGCCAGAACCCCGACATCATCCTCATCGGTGAGATGCGCGACGCCGTCTCACTCGAGACGGCGCTCTCCGCCGCCGAGACCGGCCACTTGGTCATCACCACGTTGCACTCGGCCAACGTCCAGCAGTCGCTCAACCGCATCTTCGAGTTCTTCCCGCACGAAAGCCACGAGCAGATCCGCCGGCAGCTCTCCGCGGTGGTCAAGGGCGTGGTCTGCCAGAAGCTCGTACCCGCGCTCGAGGGGGGCGGCCGCTACGCTGCGCAGGAGGTGCTCATGGTCGATTCGACGGCCCGCAACCTCATCCTCGAAGGCCACTTCGACAAGGTCCAGGCGCTCCTCGAGGCCACGACCGAGAGCAACTCCATCTCCTTCAACAAGGACCTCTACCGCCTCATCAAAGAGGGCAGGATCGCCCGCAGCGACGGCCTCCGTGTCTCGCCGAATCCGCAGGCGTTGGAGATGAACCTCAAGGGCATCTTCATCCGGACCTGACCCCGCCGGGGCCCGAGTGCGCCCCGAGTGCGAAGCCTGGCGGTACGGCTGCGGCCGGTCCGCCGCGCGGCGCCGGCTACCCGGTGGCGCCGTAAGCGATGCCCGGCGACGGGGGGCGCCCGGGTATGCGGGGCGCGGTTTTCAGCCCCGAACTTCGGACTTGGTTTTTGGGAGGGGGGCTCTTTCCTCAAACGCTCAAACATGTCACTCGCCCTCATTTTCTCCGGTCAAGGAGCCCAGAAGGTCGGCATGGGCAAGAGCCTCGCCGACAATTCCGCCACGGCCGCGCGGCTCTACAGCCGCGCCAACGAGGTGCTCGGCTGGGACTTGGCCAAGATGTGCTTTGAAGGCCCCGACGAGCTGCTCGTCCCGACCCGCGTATGCCAGCCGGCGCTGTTCGTGCACGGTTACACGCTCTTTTCGCTCCTGGAGGAGCAGGGTCGCCTGGGGAACCTGTCCACGGTCGCCGGGCTGAGCCTCGGTGAAGTCACCGCGCTCACGGTCGCCGGGGTGTTCGATTTCGACACCGGCCTGCGCGTCGTCGCCGAGCGCGGCCGCCTGATGCAGGTCGCCTGCGAGGCCACCCGCGGCGGGATGGCCAGCATCATCGGTGAGGAGCTCGCGAAGATTATCGAGCTCTGCCAGGAGCACGACATCGAGGTGGCGAACCTCAACTGCCCCGGCCAAGTCGTCGTCTCCGGCGAGAAGACCAAGGTCGACGCCTGCGTCACCGCCGCCAAGGAGCGCGGCATGAAGAAGGTGATCCCGCTCAACGTCGCGGGCGCCTACCACAGCCGCCTCATGGAGCCGGCCCGCGCCGAGTTCGCGAAGTTTCTCCAGACCGTGCAGTTCAACGCCCCCAAGCTCAAGGTGCTCACCAACGTCACCGGCAAACAGGTCTCCAGTCCCGACGAGATCCGCGAGATGCTGGTGAAACAGGTCGTCTCCTCCGTGCGGTGGGAGGATTGCATGCGCGGCGCCGCGGCGCTGGGCGTGACGGAGTTCTGGGAGTGCGGCCCGGGCGCCGTGCTCGTCGGCCTCGCGCGGCGCATCAACAAGGAGTGGCCCGCCCGGACCTTCAACGAGTTCGCCGACCTGTCCGCGGCCTGACGCCCGCCGCCACCCCCCAGCATGGACGTCTCGCTCAAGCGCAACTTCTGCATCATCGCCCACGTCGACCACGGCAAGACGACGTTGTCCGACCGGCTGCTCGAATACACCAGCACGGTCTCGAAACGCGTGCTGCAGGCGCAGCACCTCGACTCGATGGACCTCGAACGCGAACGAGGCATCACCATCAAGTCGCACCCGGTCACGATGCTCTACACGGCCAAGGATGGTAAGACCTACCAGCTCGGCCTGATGGACACCCCCGGCCACGTCGACTTCAACTACGAGGTCTCGCGCAGTCTCGCCGCCTGCGAGGGCGCCGCGCTCCTGATCGACGCCTCCCAGGGCGTCGAGGCGCAGACCGTGGCCAACGCCCATCTGGCCTTCGGCCAGAACCTCAAGGTCGTGCCGGTCATCAACAAGATCGACCTGCCCAGCGCCAACCTCGAGCTCTGCCTACGGCAGATGGAGGACATCCTCACCATCTCGCACGACGAGGCCATCCTCGCCAGCGGCAAGTCCGGCATCGGCATCGAGGACATCCTCGAGGCCGTGGTCGCGCGCGTGCCGCCGCCGCGCTGGACCGACTACCCCGCGGCGCGGATCCTGGTGTTCGACTCCATGTACGACACCTACCGCGGCGTCATCGCCTACGTCCGGGTGTTCTCCGGCTCGATCAAGGCCGGCGATTTCGGCCTGCTGATGTCGAACAACACGAAGTTCGAGGTGAAGGAGGTCGGCACGTTCAACCCGAAGATGGAGGTCACCGACATCCTCGAGGCGGGCGACGTGGGCTACGTGGTCTGCAACATCAAGACAGTCTCCGAAATCCGCACCGGCGACACCATCACCCTCGCGAGCAGGCCCGCCGAGGAGATGCTGCCCGGATACAAGGAAGTGCGGCCGATGGTGTTCAGCGGCATCTATCCGATCGATACATCGGATTTCGAGAAGCTCCGCACCGCGCTCGGCAAACTCCAGCTCAACGACTCCGCCTTCCAATACCAGGCGGAGAGCTCCGTGGCGCTCGGCTTCGGCTTCCGCTGCGGTTTCCTCGGCCTGCTCCACATGGAGATCGTCATCGAGCGCATCCGCCGCGAGTACGATGTCGACATCATCTCCACGTACCCGAGCGTCATCTACCAGGTGCGGCTCGAAGGCGCCGAGAAGCCGATCGAGGTCGACAACCCGGTGCAGTTGCCCGACGTCTCCAGCATCGCCGAGATCCTTGAGCCCACGATCAAGGCCACCATCCACATCCCGAACTGGGCCCTGGGCGACGTGCTCGGCATCGTGCAGGACAAACGCGGCACCTGCGACCACACCGACACCCTCGACGACACCCGCGTGATGCTCACCTGCACGCTGCCGCTCAACGAGATCCTCGTCGATTTCCACGACCGGCTGAAGAGCGTGACCCGCGGCTACGGCTCGATGGACTACGAGCTCAGCGGCTACGTCGCCTCCGACCTCGTGAAGCTCGACATCCTCGTCAACAGCGAGCCGGTCGACGCGTTTTCCTCGATCTGCCACCGCTCGAAGGCCGAGTCGAAGGGCCGCGCGCTGTGCGAGAAGCTCAAGGAGATCATCCCGCCGCAGATGTTCCAGATCGCCGTGCAGGCCGCCATCGGCGGCAAGATCATCGCCCGCGAGTCCGTGCGCGCCATGCGCAAGGACGTCACCGCGAAGTGCTACGGCGGCGACATCTCCCGCAAGCGCAAGCTCCTCGACAAACAGAAGGAGGGTAAGAAGAAGATGAAGCAGATCGGCTCCGTCTCCATCCCGCCCGAGGCCTTCATCCAGGTGCTGAAGACCACCTAGTCACCACCGAGCCTGCCGACCCTCCGCCCATGTTCAGCTTCCTCATGACCCAGGCCGCCCGGGCGCGCCGCGATGCGAAGAACTGGCTCGAGGTCGCCGACAAGGTCTACCACTACCGGCGCGACCAGCTCTCCGACGCCGAGCTGGGCGAGCTCAACCAACGCCGCGACGAGCTGCGGACCCGCCTCAGGGCCAAGGCCGATGCCGCCCAGCTCAAGCTCGCGATCGAGGCGCTCGAGCAGACCCTCCACCGCACCGGCGGCCGGGTATATCCGAAGGGTGGAGTCGCCGACAACGTCGAGTTCTTCCTGGCCGCCGCGATCGTGATCCTCGGCATCCGCGCGTTCTTCGTGCAGCCGTTCAAGATCCCGACCAATTCGATGTGGCCGACCTACTTCGGGATGAAGCACGAGGTCTTCCTCGACCCGCAGGAGGCCCCCGGCCCGGTGGCGCGGCTCTTCCGGCTCGCCGCCTTCGGCGCCACCCGCCGCGAGATCGTGGCGCCGGCGAGCGGGGAGCTCCGGATCCCGGTCGTGCCGAACCGCGAGGACCGCATCGCCGTGCCCGGCGCGCGGCAGGTGCCGGGCCGGAAATGGCTCGTCGTGCCGACCCAGCTCAAGGAATACACTCTCTACGTGGGCGATTCGCCGGTGCAGTTGCGCGTGCCGCTCGACTTCGATTTCGACACGCTCGTGCTCGAGACCTTCCTCGGCGGAAAACTCGCGGGCGCGGACGCGTTCGCCGCATTGCAGCGGGCCGGCCGGATCGAGGAGGCCTTCATCGACATGAACGATGCAAACGGCCGGCGGCGGGCCGTGCGGGTGCCGCTGCTCAAGACCGGCCGCCGGGTCGAGCGCGGGCAGGTCGCGTTCAGCTTCGATGTGCTCACCGGCGACCAGCTCTTCGTCGACCGTTTCAGCTCGCACTTCTTCCAGCCGGAGGTGGGCGAGGGCTTTGTCTTCCGCACCGGCAACATCAAGGGCATCGGCCAGGACCAGTACTACATCAAGCGCCTTGTCGGCCGGCCCGGCGACACGCTCGAGATCAAGGAGCCGGTCCTTTACCGCAACGGCAGGCCGATCGACGGCGCGGAGGCGTTCCGCCTGAACGCGCAGCAGGTCGGCCTGTATCGCGGTTATCAAGCCGGCGGTCTGCTCGCCGCCGGGCGCACACTCACGGTCGGAGAGAACGAGTTCTTCGCCCTCGGCGACAACTCCTACAACAGCCTGGACGGCCGCTACTGGGGCATCGTGCCCGCCAAAGACGTCATCGGCCGGCCGTTGTTCATCTACTATCCGTTCACGAAGCGCTGGGGTCCCGCGCGGTAGCGCGCGTGGCGCGGTCCATCAGCTCTCGGCTCCCGCTGTAGGCCTGCGCGCCGAGGTGGCCCGCGTCCCTCGGTTCCGACTGTAGGCCACCGCGCCGAGGTTGCGGAGGTCCATCCAAGGCTCGCCATTCTCCCACGCCGCATTCCGGTACGTACCGCCGCGGCTCCCGCCGCTTCGTACTGCTATTATCTTATTGTTTAATCCGGGGAATCGGGCATTTCCATCAGCATGCTATCGCTTAGCACCCCGGTCGAGATTGCGCGCACGCTCGCACAACGCGTGCGGGAGCAGCGGCTGCAACGCGGGTGGAGCCAAGCCGAACTCGCGCGCCGCGCCGGCGTGAAACTGCCGACCTACGTCCTTTTCGAGCGCACCGGCCGCATCTCGCTGGTGCGGTTCATCGCGATCGTCGATGTCCTCGGGCTCGGCGGGGAACTTGAGGCGCTCGGCAAGTCGGCGCTGCCGGCCGGAGCCTCGCTCGCCGACCTCACGAAACCGCTGCCGCAGCGGGGGAGGACCCGCCGATGAACAAACTCGACGTGTTCTACCGCGAGCAGCTGGTCGGCACGCTGGCCCAGGTGCGCGGCGGACTGTTTTTCGAATACGCGACCGCCTTCCTTGGCACGGGCCACGAGTTGTCGCCGCTGGCCCTGCCGCTCGGCCCGGGCGTGCGCTCGCGCGACGGCTCGCCGACGATGCGGCTCCCGGGGCTGTTCGAGGACTCGCTGCCGGACTCGTGGGGCACGCGTGTGATGGACGACTTCTTCCGGCAACGCGGAGTCCCGGCCCATGCCGTGGACCCGTTGATGCGGCTCTCGTTCATCGGCCGGCGCGGTTTCGGGGCGCTGAGCTATGCACCCGCCTCCGGCATCGAGGCCGAACGCGGCACGCTCGACACCATCTACGCGGCGGCGGCGCAGCTCGAGGAGGGGGCACGCGCGGATCTCGCGTTGTTGGCCGACGTGGGCACCTCGCCGGGCGGCGCGCGTCCGAAGGCGGCGCTGTGGTTCGACCACGCATTGCACTCGCTCGCGCACGCATTCGACCGCGAGCATCCGAACGCGTGGCTCGTCAAGTTCGACACCTCAGCGGAGGGGAACCTCGGCCGCCTCGAGTATGCGTATTCGTTGCTCGTCCGGGCTGCCGGCATCGAGATGCCGGAGACGCGCCTGCTGGAGACGGTGCACGCCGGCGGCACGCGGACGCATTTCGCGGTGCGGCGGTTCGACCGCGCGGGCGCGGAGCGCATCCACTACCACAGCCTGGCGGGGCTCTGCCAGATGCTCGGCAGCGACCTCGACTACCAGATTCTGCTCCGCGTCACCCGGCGGATCACGCGGGACCACGCCGAGGTTTTGAAGGCGTACCGGCGCGCGGTGTTCAACGTGCTCGCCAGCAATCGCGACGACCACGGCAAGAACCACGGTTTCCTCTACGACGGGCGCGACTGGCGACTGAGCCCGGCGTTCGACGTGACCTTCGTCGGTGCCGGACAATTGCGCGAGCGAGGGCTGGCGGTGATGGGGGAGCGCAGCCGTGCCGGGCTTCGCCAACTGGAGGCGCTCGCCGAAGCCGAGGGGATCGATCGGCGCGACCGACGGGCGATCATCGACGAAGTGCGCGCCGCGATCGCGCGGTGGCCCGAGTTCGCTACCGAGGCGGGACTCCCGTCGCGAGATGCGCGTGAAGTGGAAGCGGCGCTCGTCGCAATCGAGCGAGAATAGCACCCCTCAAAACCGCCAACGACTCGCGATCGGCCAACTCGTGAAAGTGGCGGAGAGGGTGGGATTCGAACCCACGGTGCCTTGCGACACTCCGCATTTCGAGTGCGGTGCGATAGACCACTCTGCCACCTCTCCGTGTGCGAGCGCGGGAAGTTGGGGAAACGCGCGGGAAAACGAAAGCCGAAAGTTTGTGCGGAGTGCTGCCCGAATCCGCCGAAGGGATTCCGCCAGCCCGGCTTCCGCGAACCGACGGGACGGTGGAGTATCAGTCCCGGGCCGCGGCGAGGCGGCGGGCGGAGACGAGGTGTTGGCGGATCGCCTTGAGGAGCTGGAGTTCTCGCGCGGTGGGCTGGAGCTGTTTGCCTCCGACCCGCGTGCCGACGATGAGTGCGATTGCGCCGGACTCGTTGAGGAGAGGCAGCAGGATGAACCCGCTGATCCCGCCGGCGCTGAGGAGCCACTCGGGGAGAAACGGGCGGATCTTCGGATCGGAGGTGTCGCGGATCAGCACGTCCTCGCGGCGGGTCAGGCAGATGCTGAAGACATCGCGGCGTTCGGTGCTGATGAGCGGACGGCCTCGCACGAGGTCGAGCAGTGCGCCGACGCCATTGCGCGCGGCGTACGCGCGGCGGTCGGGTTCGCGGTGGAAGAGCACGCAGTCCTGGAGCAGCAGCGCACGCCGTGTCGCCGCGAGCGCGACGGCCTCCATTTCCTGCAGGTCGATGGTGGGCGCGGAGCTGAGCTCGGAGAGCTGGATCAGGCATTCGGTGAGCAACGCGACGGCATCGTGGGCCGGCTGGGGCGGCGGCGACGAAGGCGCGTTGCGGTCCGCAGCGGACTCCGGGCCGGGGGGGGGCGCGGCTGGCGGCGCCGCGGTCGGCGAGAGCGCGGCATCGGCGAGGGCCGGCACCGGCTCCGCCTGGGCGGAGCGTTCCGTGATGCGCTGGATCACACCGGTGGATACGGCCTTCGTGCCGTAGGTGCGGGCGAAGCTGCGGATGTTCTGGTCGACGACCTTGATCAGGATCGTGATCGCATCCTGGGTGAGCTCGAGCTTGGCGCCGAAGGCCTTCCGCAGTTTCTCGGCTTCGTCGGCGAAACCGGCGGCGCCGACGCGGGACGAGACGACGATCTCGCCGAGGGTCGCCGCGAAATTGGTGATGGCGGTCAGTCGTTCCTCGGCGGTGGCGCAGGGCTGGAGCAGCTGGGCGGGCGGAACATCCTGGAGACAACGCAGGATCGTGCGCGGCAGCCGCGAATCCTCGAAGAGTCGGTGGGTCAGCTCCAGCGGCGTGAGACCGAAGATGCGCCGGCAGGCCTCGGCTTCAGTTTCGTGGACTGGGCGTTGGTGGACCTGCTGGAACTCGGTGCTGAGGAACGTGGCGAGCAACAGGCGGCCGTAATGGCGCAGGCAGGCGAACACGAACGCCTGCTCCGAGTCCTGGTCCGGGTGGATGGTGGTGAGCGCCTGGGCGAAGAGGCCGCTGCAGAGCGCGAGGGCGGCCGACTCGCGGACGGCCTCGGGTTGCGAGCCGTGGAGCGCCTTCTCGATCAGGAGCATCGAGAGCGCGAGATTGCGGATCTTGTTGAAGCCAACGACCTGGATCGCCTGCGTGACGGTGGTGACGGCCAGACCGAACGGATTGTAGCCGAAGGTATTCGCAGCCTGGATCACCTTCGCGGTGACCATGGTGTCGCGGCTGATCAGGTCGGCCAGCTCCTGCACCGAAATGGTGAAGGCGCGGGTGGAGAGCTCCTCGATGAGCTTGATGACTTCAGGCAGACTCGCCGCTTCGCGGTCGCGGAGCGCTTGTTGGATGCGGGAAATGGTCTGACTGGCGAGTGGGGAGGGCACGTGGGAGCACGCTCATCTCCTGTAACGGCCGGAATCCGTGGCAGTTGAGAGGAAAGACCAGCGATTGCGACCGGTTCCGGCCGGCTCGTCGGGCTAGACCTTCGCGCCTTTCGTCAGCCAGTTGCGCAGGAAAAGCGCGCCCAAGCAGCCGACGAAGGCGTACAGGCCCAGCCAAAGCCACATCGCCGACGGGGTCTGCCAGTAGGGCAGGCGGTCTTCGATGAGCGCCTGCTGTAACGGCATCGCGGCACCATCGACCGTGACGGTCTCGGGCGACCAGCGTTCCAGCAGATGGCCGGAAAAGGCGCTGACGAAGGTCTTTGCGGCGAACCAGGGAATCATCGAGAGACCGAGATAGGTGCCCTCCTGTCCCTTGGGGGCGATGGCCGCGGTGTACTCGTAGAGCTTCGGCGACCAGAGCACCTCTCCGATGGTGACCAGCACCATGCAAAGAATCGCCATCAGGTAGTGTGCCTTGGCAATGCCCGTGCCGTACCATTGCCATGGCAGCGCCATCGGAAAGAGCGCCAGGGCGGAGATCATCGAGCCGTACACGAGCATGTTGAAGACGCGGAACTTGTTCGCGAGCGGGATGAACAGGATCAGGCCGAGCACGATGCCGATGGGGTTGATCATGTTGAGCACCCCGATGGCGGCATCCGGTCCGATCGTGCGCTCCCAATACTTCGGCATGAGCAGGTAAAGGTAGGCGTAGACGGCGCGCACGCCGAGCACGAGGGCGATGAGAACGATCAGGCGGAAGAACGCGGGCTCGCGAACGACGTCCCTGGCGATTGCCAGCGGACGTTTGCGGACCGGCTGCTCCTGTGCGGTCTCGGGGGCTTCGTCGGCCCCGTGGAGCTGGTCGTCGCGCCGGACCATGAACTCGGCGACGATCCAGCACAGCACGGCCAGCGCGACACCCATGGTGAAGATGTGGACGTTGGCGACCTTGAGCTGGAGGCGGACGATATCGATGGAGGCGCCGCCGGCGGCGGCGCCGATGTTCATGAAGAGGTACCAGAGGTTGAAACCGGCGCTGCGGGAACGCTTCGTGGTATAGCGCTGGGTGGCCGACTGGAAGACGGTCTGGATGGCCGCCATGAACGGAGCCATCAGGACCAGCAGCCCGGCGGCCAGCAGCCCGCGGTGGGGCAGCCCGGGCAGGAGGCCGACGGCGAGCACGGCGCCGCGCAGCAGGAGCAGCGCCAGCATCGAGAAGCGGAGCGATTTGCGGATACCGAGCCAGTCGGTGACGAGCCCGGAGAACGTCAGCAGGATCGTCGTGGCGGAGGTGAAGACCGCGATCGTGTAGCCCGCGTCCTTGTCGCTCATCCCGAGATCCTGCGACAGGAACAGCGAGGCGATGGTCAACATCGCGAAGTAGAAGGTGCAATCCAGGAAGTTGACGATCTGGATACCCCAGTATTCGGAGCGGGTCTCGCGGAGGACGCCGAAGTCGCGGAAGTAGGCGACGATCGCTTCCCCGGCCGTGCGGGAGTGGGTGGAGGAGCTCATGTGGGCTGCGAGGAGTGGAAGCGAGCGGGCAAACACTGTCGATTCCGCATCGCGGGAGCGCCGGCTGCGGGAAACCAGTAGCGCACGGGTAGGGCGGGAGCTGAACTTCGCGGGTCGGGCGCCAATTCGCTGGCCCGGGCGCGAGTCCTGCACGTTCCTCGGGGTGCGGCCGGACTCACCCGCCCGCCCCACGCTCCCACAATGAAAAGTCTATCGATCCCACTTGTTCTGCTGAGTATTGCCAACGCCCACGCCTCCCTCGCTCCGGCCACCGGAGCACAGCTTGCCGACTACCAGAATTGGTTCGCGCCGTTCAGCGTCGCCTCCGATGCGAACGTGACCGGCATCCCCAATCCCCGGGCGGGGTTCCCGAACTCCGTGCAGGCGGACAACGCCTTCCGGGACTGGTCGGGCTTTCTGCCGAACTTCGGCGCCACGAGCCTGGGCGCGCCGAGTTTTGGCGCCGTCTCCGGCCCGCTCACGGTCGAGATCGTGTTCCTCGGCGAGTCCGGCGGGTGGTGGAACGACTTCGGCTACCGGCTCAACGGCACGAACCATCTGCTCGCCGACGGCCTGCAGGCGGTGGGCGGGAGGACGGTGTCCTTCGGTGACCACGCGTTCCTGACGATCGACGCGGGTGACGAGATCGACATTTTCATGACAGGGAGCGGTCTCAAAAAGCAGGATGGGGCGATCACCATCGGGGCGAAGGGCGGCCTTTTCCACACCTTCGACAAGAGCCTGAACACCGGCGGCTCCAGCAACCAGTCCTACTACGGCACGCTTACGCCGTTGCAGAGCGCCCGCGCCGGCGTGGACCTCGGGGCGTTCACGGTCATGGGCTTCGAGGACTACAACCTGAAGACCGGTCAGTCGGACTGCGACTACAACGATCTGCTCTTTGCGTTTCGGTTCATCGAGGCGGCGGCGCCGGTGCCGGAGCCTGCGACCTACGGTGTGCTTGCGGCCGGCGTGCTGCTCGGGGCCGCGGCATGGCGGCGGCGGCGACGCCACGCGTGATCGGTCGTCCCTTGGGGCGGGCCCGCTCGGCGGGCTCGCCAGCGGGTTGAGGAAGTCCGCCGGTCGGTGGTTGAACACCGGCCGGCGGACTTGTGCTCCGGTTCCCCGCGGCTCGGGCGGTCCGGGCAGTGCGGGCGGCCGGGCCGACGTAATCGAAATCCGGGGCTCGGCCCGGCAGTGGTGCCGCAGCCGGTCGACGAGAGGCGCGGGGCGACGGCCGGATTCGCTGGCCCTTTTCGGCCGAGACTCGCGCCTGGTCTCCCGCAACTCGGCTCAGTCCACCGGACTGTCGACCCGGCGGACTTGGAGACGCACCCCGCGCATCATCACGCCGGGCATCTTGTTCACCACGAGGTCGAGGTTCTCGTCGGTGATGTCGACATAGCTCTCCTGGTCGAGCAGATCGATGGCGCCGATCGCCTTGGCGGTGAGACGGGTGACCCCGGCGATCTTGCCCACGATGTCGGCCGGGGTGGCCCCGTGCATGCGGCCGACGTTGAAGGCGACGGTGGTGAAGCCCTCCTCGTTGCCGGTGCGCCGCATCCAGCGGCCCCCGGTCGGGGCGGGCGGCGCGGCTTCCCGCGCGCGTTTGCCGCGGGGCGGCGGGAAGAGGCCGGGCGCCGGCGCGTCATGGAAATCCCGATCCATTCGCGGGGGCGGCGCGTCGAGGGTGGCGGCGGGGGCGGAGGGTTTTCCCGGTTCGCCGTCGCGCAGCAGGTGGATGAGCGCGGAGGAGATGTCGGTGGGGGCGTAGCCCTGTTCGAGCAGGCGGTCGATCATGCGATCCTGCTTCGCGAACTTTCCCTCCTCGAGCGTGGCGCGGATCTTCTCGAAGAAGACGTTCTCGCGCGCCTCCTCGACCTGGTCGATCGAGGGGATGCGCTCGCGGCGGATCCGCAGCTTCGCCGTGCGGATCATGAACTGGAGTTTGTAGATCTCGCGACCGGATACGAAGGTGAAGGCCCGGCCCGATTTGCCGGCGCGGCCGGTGCGGCCGATGCGGTGCGTGTAGTCCTCGGCGTCGTTGGGCAGGTCGAAGTTGAATACGACCTCGAGGTCGTCGACGTCGAGTCCGCGCGCGGCGACATCGGTGGCGACGAGGAAGTCGAACTTCCGCGCGCGGAACTTCTCCATCACGCGGTCGCGCTGCGCCTGGGCCATGTCGCCGTGGAGACGGTCGACGGCGTAGCCGCGGGTGTGCAGCGCCTCGTCGAGGTCGTCGACCATGACCTTCGTCGAGCAGAAGATGATGCCGTAGCTGAAGTCGTGGACGTCGATCAGGCGGGTGAGCGCCTCGAGTTTCGAGCGGCGCTCGACCTCGAAGTAGACCTGCTCGACCTGCGGGGCGTTCTGCGCCTGCGCCTCGATCTTCACCATCGCCGGCTCGTGGCTGTAGGTCTTGATCATCCCGCGGATCGGCGGGGGCATCGTGGCGGAGAAGAACAGCAGCTGCTTCTTCTCCGGCGCGGCCTGGACGACGCGTTCGATGTCGTCGCGGAAACCCATGTCGAGCATGCGGTCCGCCTCGTCGAGGATGAGCAGCTTGAGGGCCTCGAGCTTGAGGGTGCCGCGTTCGAGGTGGTCGAGCACGCGTCCCGGAGTTCCGATGACGATCTGCACTCCGGCGGCGAGGCCGCGGAACTGGCGCTCGTAGGACTGGCCGCCGAAGACGGGCAGCTCGCGCACGCCGCGTTTGAAGAAGGTGAGCTTGGCGACCTCCTCGGCGACCTGCACGGCGAGTTCGCGCGTGGGGCAGAGGATGAGCACCTGTGTCTGCTTCACCGCCGGATCGACCAGCTGCACGGCGGGGATGGCGAAGGCGCAGGTCTTGCCCGAGCCGGTGGAGGACTGCCCCACAAGGTCGCGGCCCTCGAGGATGAGCGGAATCACCGCGGTCTGGATCGGGGACGCCTCTTCAAAACCCATCTTGTCGACGGCCTTGAGGAGTTCGGGCTCGAGGCCCAATTCGGTGAATTTGCGCTTTTCCATGAGGGACAGTGTGGTGCGGGGGAGCGGAGGGCAAGGCTGCGCCGGCCGGCCATGTCGTTGCCGGGGCCTACAGCGGAACTGAGCCTGCTTTGCTGGCAGGAAGGTCTGGGTGCGTTGGGCCACGTGGTCGCCGTGGCCTACTGCGGGATCGGGCCGGAAACGAAGTCCGCGAGTTCGATGCGGCCGTAGCGCGGACATCCGCGCACGGTGAAGGTGGTGCGGAGTCCATCCGTATCGAAGTGGCAGCGCGGCTCGGCGCCGGCTTGGCGGGCGAGGTTCAGCTCCTCGTGCCCGAT
>JAEZSJ010000398.1 GCA_023443985.1 Verrucomicrobiota bacterium
GTCCTCAGGAGCTGGCACCAGTCCTCCGGCACGTTGTGATGGGCGCAGGTGAAGGTGGACATGGGGGGGGCAGGCGGGCTCTTGGTTCGCCTCGGTCCGCGGGGGCAGGTCGCCGCCCTGGCCCACAGTTAGCCGCGGTAAAGCGGGTCGAGGCCGAGGGTGCCGTGGAGGGAGTCGAGGTAGGCCTTGCTGCGCAGGCTCGAGAGCTTCTCGGTCGCGCGTTCCAGCCGCGTCGCGATGCCGAGGCGCTCGGCTTCGTCGCGGTGGCTGGCGCGGGCGAGGAACGCCTTGAGATACGCCACGTGGCGTTTGCCCATCGCCTCGTCCGAGAGCTGTTTGCGGGTGAGGCGGTCGTGGTACCAGTCGCTGGCGAGCACGGCCTCGCGGGTGAAGAGCTGGCGGATGGCGGGATCGGCGAGCGTCTTCTCCTCGTAGTGGCCGTCGCGCATGATGTGGAGCAGTGCGCGCAACGGCGGGCAGGCGCCCTCGATCGAGCCGTCGTCAAAATACAGCGACGCGACGCGGCGCATGGTGACGAGGATCGTCTCGAGGCTCTGCGCGTACACGCCGGCGTCCTGCAGCTCGGGGCGGAGCATGTCGGGCGTGAAGACGATCTGCGGGCTGGTGAAGACGCGGCCGAAGAACGCGTTGACGAAGCGCTCCGTGACGCGCCAGCCGAGCAGGCTGGCGGGGAGCGTGCGGCCGGCGTGCTCGAAGTCGGCGCAGCGCTCGAGGTAGTGGTTCTCGATGAGCCAGGCGGGGTTCTGCTCCTCGGCGCTCATGCGCGCGAAGACCTCGGGCACGAGCAGCGAGATGTCGTGGTCGACGCGGCGGCGCGGGCCGATGGTGCCGGCGGTGGTGACGAACGGGTTCGCCCCGGTGAGCGCCATGGCGACGAACGCGTTGTTGAGGTCGGTGATGGCGCAGAGGGCGTTGAAGGGGCCCTTCGTGAGCGCGCCCTCGGAGCCGGCGCCGGTGGTCGAGGGGGACTTGCCGGTCATGCTGGTGATGACGTCGGCGAAGAACTCGGGCAGCTCGAGGTGGTGGATCGGGCTGTAGCAACAAAGCGGTGGCACGCCCTTTTCCGGGCCGTTGGCGCGGCGGCCGGGGAGGAGGATCTGCACGGGCACGTGGAGCGGCTGGCCCTGCGGGATGCGGCGGGCGAGGCGCATGGTGGTCGTGCGGAGGTAGACCTCGGCCGGCTGGAGGAGATCGGGGCGCGTCTGGAGGTAGCGCGGGTTGGCGGAGGGCTTGCCGTTGACCAGGCGCGGCTGGTGCGGGGAGACGAAGGCGGAGGCCTTGCCGTCCTCGGCCACGGAGCGGATGAGGCGTTGCATCGGCGGCGTAAACTGCTCGAAGCCGATCGTGTCCTTGATGAGCTCCCAGGCCTGGGCGCGGGTGAGGGGCTCGTAGTTCGAGAAGAAGTTGCCCGCGCCGGACATGTCCAACTCGGTCTGCTTGTCGTAGCCGCGGTGCACGGCGTCGTCGGGCCGCTGGAAGAGCCGGTATTCGCAGTTCCGGACGAGTTTCACGGAGCCGGCGGGCTGGTCCTGGCGCAGGCCGGAGAGGGCGGTGGTGGGGACGACGATGGAGGCGGTGATGTCGTCCTCGGTCTGGAGCTTTACGGCGGGATGGAAATCCTTGCGCAGGGAGAAGACGCGCCAGGAGCCGTCGGCGGCGTAACCGACGCGCAAGCACGTGGAGAGGAGCTTGCGGCGGCCGAGCTTGAGCTCGTTGCCGGGCACGCCGTTGATGATGTCGACGCTGAAACGGCTGCGCCAGTTGTCGCCCCACTCGGGCTTGTGGAAGCGTTTCACCGTGAAGACGAGGTCCTTGATGTGCTGCGGGAGCGAGCGCAGCCAGTCGTTGTATTCGTCGGTGAACTCGACGGTGTTCGGCGTGAGGAGCTTGATGACGGAGCCGAGGGAGCGGCGCTCGCCGAGGATGGGGCGGCTCGGCGTGGTCTTCATGTACTGCGGCTTGAAGCGCGTGGAGTAGTCCTTCTTCAGGATCGCCTCGACCTCGTCGAAGTCCTTCTGGAAATCGGCGACGAAGACCGGGCCGTAGAGGATGGCGTCGGAGATGGACTTGGAGATCTCGCTCTTGCCGCCGCCGGAGACGGTGCAGGGCTTGTGGCAGAGGCGGCCGTCGGCGATGGAGCCGACGAGGCGCCAGGCGCGGCCGCTGTCGGGCTTGAACATGCGGACGGTGTAGCCCCATGGATACACGTAGATCTCGCCCGGGGCGAGGCGGAGCGACTGCTCCCTGCCGTCGTGTGTCCAGACGACGCGCTGGGTGGCGAGGTCGAAGCGGGAGTTGCCCGGCACGTAGACGATGTGCGGGAAGGTCTTGTCGAAGGCGTGGCCCTCGGGACAGTAGCGGGCGCCGTGGCCGAGCACGGTCGCCATGTCCTCCATGGTGCGCGGCGGGTGCGGGAAGTGGGTGTCCCAGGTGTAGTCCTCGCCGAGGTCGTAGCTGGGGAACGCGAGGGTGCCGCCGGCGTGCTCCTCCTCGGCGAGGCCGTGGAGGTTGGCGGAGTAGCTGATCTGGGTCTTCACCTCCTTCTTGCAGTAGCCGAAGTAGTTGTCGGCGATGAGGGTGACGATGACGCCGTTCTCGTCGCGCGCGCAGAGCTTGAAGGCGTGGCCGCCGTTGTAGAGCTCGTCGGGAGTTTTCCACGCCATGCCGTCGCGGCGCTGGCGGTCGGTGGCCTGGTCCCATTGCGGGAGCCCGAGGTCGGCCTTCCTGGCGCCGACGAGGTGCGGGGCGAGGATGACGCAACCGGTGTGGCCGGTCCAGTGGTCGGGATCGAGGCCGGCGTCGTTGCGCGGGAGGGCGGGATCGCCGGCGTTGCCGAAGATGCTTTCGACGAAGTCGAGGTTTGCGACGAGGCTGCCGGGGGCGAAGAAGCGGATCTCCATCGACTTCGCGGGCGAGACGCCGTCGATCGCGGGCACGACGATCGGGCGCAGGAGCAGCGAGACGAAGCAGTGCGCGGGAGTCTTCTGCGTGGCGGTGAACGGCAGGAGCATCAGCTCCGGCGGGGGCTGCACGGCGAGCGCGAAGAGGCGGGCGAAGGTCTCGCGCGGCACGGCGAGCTTGTCGGCCGGGATGGGAAGGCCGCCCTCGGCGATGTGGAACACCCCGGCGGTGGTGCGGCGGTCGGCCTTGGGGTTGTGGAGGATGCCGTTGGCGAGGCGGTAGCTGGAGAGGATGGGGGAGGCGTGGGTATCGCGGTCCGGCGGGAGCGAGAGCAGGCGCGAGAGGCCCCAGCGGTCGAGCACGAAGCTCTGGCCGGGCAGGCGCACGGGCAGGCCGGGCGGGAGGGCGTTTTCGAGGTAGCGTTCGAGCCAGTCCTGGATGCGGCGGTCGGCCGGCGCGAGGTAGCTGCTCAGCAGCCGGTTCTTCTCGAGGTGGTTGGCCAGCAACGCCTGCGCGATCTCCTGGAACGCCGGGTCGTCGCCGCTGGCGCTCGGCACGGAGAAGCCGAGGGAGGCCAGCTTGAGCTGGATGTAGCGCACGAGCTTGGGCTCGTTGGCGGGATCCTGGGAGGCCGGATCAAGGCCGATCGCGGCGAGGGAGGGCGGCAGGGCGTTCATCGGGGAGAAGTCGGGAACGGAAAAGGAGCCGAATGGTGGCGGGGCCGAGGCGCCGGAAGGCGGCCGGTTGACGCGAGTGGCAAGACTCCGCGGGCGGGTTGCGAGTGTCAAAAACGATAGCGGCGGTTGCGCGGAAAGTGTTGCCCGCGGGCGGGGGCGCGACGGGGGCACTGCATTGTTCTAACGAGAGAAGAAGACATCGGCGGAATGCAGGTTGAGCGGCGGGGGGGCGCCGCCCAGCCTCCTCCGTCCGCCATCGTTGCGGCCGCCGCGG
The DNA here is from genome assembly GCA_023443985.1 of Verrucomicrobiota bacterium. Lineage (GTDB taxonomy): Bacteria > Verrucomicrobiota > Verrucomicrobiia > Opitutales > Opitutaceae > CAJCBL01. The sequence goes on from JAEZSJ010000398.1 coordinate 3,874, forward strand.
AAACGGCGGAGCCTTCCGCCCCCCCAAATTCGTCCACCGCTCTCGTCATGTCCTCCCCCGCCCCCTCCGTATCCGATCCGTCCGGCACCAAGTCCGGCGGCCTGATCGCGAATGTGAAGCATCCGCTTTTCTGGGTGCCCTCGCTCTATCTGGCGATGGGCCTGCCCAACGTGGCGGTCTCGCAGGTGTCGAAGTACATGTACAAGAACCTGGGCATCTCGAATACGGACATCGTGCTCTACACGAGCCTGCTCTACCTGCCGTGGGTGCTGAAGCCGCTCTGGGCGCCGTTCATGGAGCCGTATCTCTCCAAGCGGAAATGGGTGCTCGGGATGGAGTTCCTGCTGGCGGCGGTGTTGGCGCTCGTCGCGCTCACGTTGCCCCTGCCCGGCTTCTTCAAGCTGTCGCTGGTGCTGTTCTGGGTCGGCGGCTTCGCCTCGGGCACGCAGGACATCGCCGCCGATGCCGTCTATCTCACCACGCTGCCGGCCAAGGAGCAGGCGAAGTACATCGGCATCCAAGGCATCTGTTGGAACTGCGGCAGCATCGTCGCCTCGGGCCCGCTGGTCTGGCTGACAGGCTTCCTGCACGAGAAGCAGGGCCTGGATTGGACGAAGTCCTGGACGGTCGTGATGGTCCTCTTCGGTGCGATCATGGCGGGACTCGGGCTCTGGCACCTGAAGCATCTGCCCGAGGGCGAGAAGTCCTCGATGCATGGCGGCGGGATGGCCGGCGCGATGACGGCCTTGAAGGAGTCGTGGGTCTCGTTCTTCCAGAAGAAGAGCATCTGGCTCATGCTTGCCGTGGTCTTCATGTACCGCTTCGGCGAAGGCTTCATCGAGAACTTCGGCCCGCTCTTCCTGCTCGATTCCCGCACGGTGGGCGGCCTCGGTTTCACCAACCAGCAGATCGGCAACATCTACGGCACCTACGGCACGGTCGGCTTCCTCGCCGGCGCGATGCTCGGCGGCTTCTTCTGCGCCAAGTTCACGCTGCGCCGCTCGTTCTTCTTCCTCGCGATCGCGCTCAACGTGCCGCACGTGACCTACTACTACCTCAGCCACGCCATGCCGGACAACATCTGGCTGATCACCTCGGTGGTGACGGTCGAGAAGTTCTTCTTCGGCTTCGGCTCCGTGGGCCACATGCTCTACATGATGCAGCAGGTCGCGCCCGGGCCGTTCAAGATGACGCACTACGCGTTCGCCACCGGCGTGATGGCCTTCACGAAGATGGCGACGGGCTGGATCAGCGCGCCGATCTACGAGGGCCTGAACAAGAACTACCCGAACTTCTTCCTCGTCGTCCTGCTGGCCTCGATCCCGCCGATCATTTTTGCCTGGTTCGCGCCTTTCCCGCATCGCGATGCCGAAAGCGCCGGTTCTGGCGGCCCCGCCGGGCACTGAACCGCCCCACCAGACTGTTTCTCCTCCAGGCGTGCACCGCGGTGCGCGCCTTTTTCTTTTCCGGCCGCGCCGCGGCGGCGCCCCGAAACACCGGCGGGTAATGCTTCGCCCAGGTGCGGCGACAGTTTTGCGTTTGGCGGTGCTGGCACCAAGCGCCGTCCTCCTCGGGAAGCCATGACGACGCCCGCCCCTTCCCCGGCCTCGGTCAACTGCGGCCTTGCGCCCTTCGCCCATGTCACCGCGGCCGTGCCGGGGGACGCCTCCTACGACCTCGTCCGGCAGGCGTTCTCGCTGCGTTCGCCCGCGCCGCTCGGCGGGGCGGGCGACACCGGCCTGCTGCTGTGGCGGCGCCTGCGGGGCGGCTGCATCCTGCAGGCGCATACCGCGCTCGCCGGCGGCAGCTCCGCCGCACTCGTCGTGCGCGCAGGTCTCGAGCCGTATGCGCCCGCGCTGGCGGTGGTGCGCGAGGCGGGCGGGGCCACGTTGGTCCGCGTGCGCCGCACGGCGGGCGGGCCGCTCGAGGAGATCCACCTCGCCGACGCCGCGGCCGACATGCTCCAGCTCGAGCAGCAGGGCGGCGAGGTGGTCGTGTCCGTCGCGCGGTTCGGGGAGGTCTTCACCCGGCATGTGTGCCACGGGATCGGGTTCGGCCCGGAGGTCGTCTTCGGCCTCGCGGCTGGCGACGGCGAGGCGCACTTCCACAACGTGCGGCTGGTCCGCCCCGCCCCGGCCGGCTTCGTACCCTACCGCGACTACATCGGCAGCGAGCTCGAGCTGATCGACGCCGCGGACGGCCGCCGCAGCATCGTGCACCATGAGGACGACTCGCTCCAGGCGCCGAACTGGACGCCCGACGGCGCCGCGCTGCTCTGCAACCGCAATGGCCGCATCTGGCGCTTCGACCTCGCCACCCGCCGCATGGCGCTCGTCGACACCGGCGACCAGGTGAAGAACAACAACGACCACGCGCTCTCGCCCGACGGCGCGCTGCTCGGCATCAGCAGCGGCGACGTGTCCCGCGTGTACGTCGTGCCGGCCGGTGGCGGGCTGCCGCGGCTGCTCACGCCCGAGGGGCCGTCGTACTTCCATAGTTGGTCACCGGATGCCAAATACATGATCTTCACCGCCGCCCGCGGCGGCTGCGGCCCGCTCATGAGCCTGTACCGCGCGCCGGCCGCCGGCGGACCGGAGGAGCGGCTGACCAACACGCCCGGAGCGCTCGACGACGGCAGCGAGTACACGCCCGACGGCCGGTGGATCTACTTCAACTCGACCCGCACCGGCCGCATGCAGCTCTGGCGCATGCGCCCCGACGGTTCAGGCCAGGAGCAGCTCACCTTCGACGACACGAACAACTGGTTTCCGCACGTGACGCCCGACGGGCGGTCGATCGTGTTCATCACCTATGGCCCGGAGATCGCGGCGGCGGATCATCCATTCTACAAACACGTGTACTTCCGCACGCTCCCGCTCGAGGGCGGCACGCCGCGCGTAGTGGCGTACGTCTATGGCGGACAAGGTTCGATGAATGTGAACTCCTGGGCCCCCGACAGCCGGCGCTTTGCGTTCGTGAGCAACTCCGACGTGCTCTGAACGGGAGCGGAGCCCGCGGCTCGTCCACGCCGGCGGTCGCGGGCGGCGGCCCGGCGCGAGGCGGACGCCGCTTGGCGCGCGCCCTCACCGTATGAGCCGCTCAACGGGCGTGGGTCGCCGCCACTGGTTCGCGGCGCGGCGTGGGCGTCTGGGCGGGCGGAGTCCGGTGGTCGCCATGCGCGGTCTGCGCGGTGCCGGCCGCACCGTTGCCATGCACGAGGGCGAAGAGATCGGTCACGAGCGCGGCGATCTCGTGCGCCTGGGCGGAGAGCTCCTCGGCGGCGCTGGCGGACTCCTCGGCGTTGGCGGCGTTCGCCTGCACGACCGACTCCAGCTTGCCGGTGGCCTGCTGCACAGTGTTGAGCTGCGTGGCCAGGTCTTCCGAGGCGTGGGTGATCGACTGGACCTTCTCGCCGATGACGGTGGCGGTCTCGACGATGGCCTCGAAGTTGTCGTTCACGCCCTGGATGCCGCTGCCCGCCTGGGTGACGAGCGCGACGTTGCTGTCGAGCTTCACCTGGGTGGTGCGCGCGGCCTCCGCGGCGCGGCCGGCGAGGTTGCGCACCTCCTCGGCGACGACGGCGAAACCGGCGCCGGCCTCGCCCGCGCGGGCGGCCTCGACGGCGGCGTTGAGGGCGAGGATGTTCGTCTGGAAGGCGATCTCGTCGATGGTCTTGATGATCTTCCCCATCTCGCCGCTCTCGGCGACGATGCGGTTCATCGCCCTGGTCATGTCGACGATGGCGCGGAGCGATTCGGCGCTCTTCTCGATGTTCTGCTTCATCAACGTGTCGGCGCCGCGGGTGAGGCCGGAGACCGCGACGCCGTGCGAGGCCATTTGTTGGAGGCTCTGCGCGGTGTTGGAGAGGGCGGACGCCTGGCTGTTGGCGCCTTCGGCCACCTGCTGGCCGGCGCCGGCGATGAGGCCGGCGGCGTCGAGCACCTGGTCGGAGCCCGCCTTGAGCTGGTCGGCGATCCGGATGAGCTGGCGGGCCAGCGCCTGGGCCACGCCGAGCCAGAAGACGACGGCGGCGGCGATGGTGATGCCGAGCAGGATGAGGATCTGGCGGGCGGCGCTGCGGCCGACCTCGGCGAGGCGGTGCGGCGCGGCCATGAACTCGTTCTCATACGAACCGGCGCCGACGATCCAGTCCCAGGCCGGGAAATGGATCACGCGCACGATCTTGCGCCGCGGGGCGGGATCGCCGGGGTTCTGCCACCAGTAGGCGACCTCGGTGGTCTGGCCGGCGGGCGCCGCCTTCGCGGCGCGGACGACCTCCTGGA